>NZ_BCBW01000043.1:0-1024 GCF_001315805.1 Olleya sp. ITB9 | reverse complement strand
AGATTGTACTCCTGCATCAATACATACATCCGAAGGTGCTGTAAAAGTTACTGTTGGTAAAGCGAATACTTCTATTGTGTCACTAGCTGTATTTGTACAACCATTTGCATTTGTAAAAGTGTAAGTAATAGTATGAGTTCCTACGCCTGCTACGGAAGGATCAAAGGAATACGTCATTCCGTTACCATCGTCTGTAACTCCTGATCCTGAATATACACCTCCTGTTGCTGTTCCGCTTCCTAAACCAGATTGTACTCCTGCATCAATACATACATCCGAAGGTGCTGTAAAAGCTACTGTTGGTAAAGCGAATACTTCTATAGCGTCACTAGCAAAATTAGAACAACCATTTGCGTTTGTAAAGGTGTAAGTAATAGTATGAGTTCCTACGCCTGCTACCGCAGGATCAAAGGAATACGTCATTCCGTTACCATCGTCTGTAACTCCTGATCCTGAATACACACCTCCTGTTGCTGTTCCGCTTCCTAAACCAGATTGTACTCCTGCATCAATACATACATCCGAAGATGCTGTAAAAGTTACTATTGGTAAAGCGAATACTTCTATAGTATCACTAGCAGAATTAGAGCAACCATTTCCATTTGTAAAAGTGTAAGTAATAGTATGAGTTCCTACGCCTGCTACGGAAGGATCAAAGGAATACGTCATTCCGTTACCATCGTCTGTAACTCCTGATCCTGAATACACACCTCCTGTTGCTGTTCCGCTTCCTAAACCAGATTGAATTCCTGCATCAATACATACATCCGAAGGTGCTGTAAAAGTTACTGTTGGTAAAGCGAATATTTCTATTGTGTCACTAGCTGTATTTGTACAACCATTTCCATTTGTAAAGGTGTAAGTAATAGTATGAGTTCCTACACCTGCTACCGCAGGATCAAAGGAATACGTCATTCCGTTACTATCGTCTGTAACTCCTGATCCTGAATATACACCTCCTGTTGCTGTTCCGCTTCCTAAACCTGACTGAATTCCTGCATCAATACATACATCCGAAGGAGCT
>NZ_BCBW01000042.1:0-25440 GCF_001315805.1 Olleya sp. ITB9 | reverse complement strand
TCTGTAACTCCTGATCCTGAATACACACCTCCTGTTGCTGTTCCGCTTCCTAAACCAGATTGTACTCCTGCATCAATACATACATCCGAAGGTGCTGTAAAAGTTACTGTTGGTAAAGCGAATACTTCTATAGCGTCACTTGCTGAATTAGAACAACCATTTCCATTTGTAAAGGTGTAAGTAATAGTATGAGTTCCTACACCTGCTATGGAAGGATCAAAGGAATACGTCATTCCGTTACCGTCGTCTGTAACTCCTGATCCTGAATATACACCTCCTGTTGCTGTTCCGCTTCCTAAACCAGATTGAATTCCTGCATCAACACATAAATCCGAAGGTGCTGTAAAAGTTACTGTTGGTAAAGCGAATACTTCCACATCATCACTAGCAAAATTAGAACAACCATTTGCGTTTGTAAAGGTGTAAGTAATAGTATGAGTTCCTACACCTGCTACCGAAGGATCAAAGGAATACGTCATTCCGTTACTATCGTCTGTAACTCCTGATCCTGAATATACACCTCCTGTTGCTGTTCCGCTTCCTAAACCTGACTGAATTCCTGCATCTATACATAAATCCGAAGGTGCTGTAAAAGTTACTGTTGGCAAAGCCTCTATAGTAACACTAACTGTTTCAGTCCCATAACAAAATCCAGGTGATTTATACTGCACAGTATATGTATTGGGTGTTGAAGCTGAAACATCAATAGTACCAGTATTAGTATTTATAGACAATCCTCCTGAAGATGAAAAAGAACCTCCAGAAACTCCTGTGATAGTAGGTGTTGGGTCTGAACCATCAACACAATATGCTGAAGCATCATAACTAAAAGAAGCATCCTCGATAGGTGTTGTCGTTATAGTAATGCTCCCACAGGATCCTGGTGTAACACAACCACCTTCACCTCTTACATAATAGGTCGTACTTGGTGGTGTAGGCGTTACAATAACAGTTGATGAAGTTGTTGTAGCTACTAATGTTCCTCCACAAGAACCTGTATAAACAGACCATTGTGTTGCATCATTTAAGTTTCCCGAAATACTAAGTAAAGCACTACCACCATCACATATAGTTGGAGGTGCTGATGTAATTGTTGGGATATCTGGCTCTACACAAGCAGCAACACAGGTTACAGATGGACTGTAACTAGTTGGTGTAATATCATATGCAGTAGTATTATTAAAACTCCAATTGCTACGATCGTTAATTTCTGCTAAAAGAAAGGTAGATGTTCCTGTTAATGTCCCTACATATTTTGCATTATCCTGTTCTGTAAGTGAAGTTACAAATAACGCTACACAATTAATACCATTTGATAATCCAGCTGGTAATCCAGAACCTGCAGTACCCAGAGGTCCTACAGACGAATCATTCCATAATGTAACTGGATCCAAAGCATTACTACCTCCATCATCACCATTAATTCCTGCAATAAAACTTGGTGTAGTTGCTGGCTCTGCGTTTGTTGCTTGGTAAGCTAATACTTGATCACCACCTAATAGGTTCCAACCAGAACCACTATCAAGTGACAATGATCCACCACCAGTGATGGTGAATGTATCTACACCAGATTCTGTGATATAAACTACTGTACCACATGATAAACCTGAACTTGGCGCAGTCCACCTAAGGTGACCTTCTGTTGTACCAGCCCATATATTTGAATCATCATTCCAGCCTTCTTCTGTAAAATATATAATTTCATTACCTGGTATATCGGTTAGTGATATAAAAGAAAAACTATGGTCAGCACCAGCGGTGGGACCTGAATCTGTATTATAGCCAACAAAGGCAATATCTCCTGCTGCTAATTGAGCAAAAGCCTTAGGAATACATAGTATCCCTACAAAAGTTAAAAAAAGTAATAGTTTTTTCATGGTTTAGTTTTTTATATTTTATTTAATACACTGTTTTCTAGATGCATAAATACGCATTATGCCATCCATTTTCTTCTGAAGTTATCGTAAGGTTTTTAAAATTTGAATTTAATATTTCTAAACAATTGTGTTTATAACTATTATTTTCCCAGGACAACTCCCATAAAAATTGTTTGTGAGATATTCTATGAGTTGAATCAAATAACAAAACACCTCTTGGTCCTGTTATTTTTTCTTTAGAAAAGGAATTTTTATGATTTAAATAATTATTAATCAATAGTCCATTTTCAAAACCAAGCACAGAAAACACACTTGGTATTTTATTATATTTTTCATTATACAGTTTTACAAAAAACTCGTTTTCTTTTGTTTCTAGTTCTTTAAACCAAGAAGACACACACTTAGTAGTGTTAAATACTTCAGGGAATTCGTTCAATATTTTATCATCTACAGTAAAAGGCAAGGTGTAAAGAGCTGTCGTCTTGTTAATTTTATTTTGCTGTAAATATTCTGCATGTTCTTTGGCATAAATCCCATTATAAAACGCAAAAATTGCATCAGGTTTTGTCTCTAATACAAATTGTTTCATTAACTCTGCTTCATTTTCTCTTGGATGTAATGGCGTAATAAAGTGTCCTGTGAATTCTGCTTTGTTATTTTCGTATAAAGTATTATGTAGTGCCTGTGTAAAGCCATAACCAGATTCATAATAACATGTAGAAGTCATTATTCTGGAAAGACCACGACTAATCAAATGTCTTCCAAGAGCATTACATGCTTGGTATAAATCCAATGAATTACAAAAAATATTTTTTCGTTTAGATAAATCTAAAGGCATTGTAGCTCCAAAATCAGCATATAAAAAAGGAAGCTCAGTACCTTCAACGTAATCTAATATTTCTCCTAAGCCTCTATGTCCCAACAAACCTGTAATTAACACAACATCTTCTTGATATACCAATTTTTGAATAGCGTTAATTACCGCCTCTGCATTATCACCTAAACCAATACCTTCAATACAGAAACTGTAATTAGAGCTAGGCATCATCAATTTTAATCCATCTACAAAGTCTTTGACCATGGTTGGATGTCCTTTAGACAGTGGTAATAAAACCCCTATTTTTTTTTCATTCATATAGAAATATATACAGGACTTACGTTTTATAAGCCCTTATTTTAAGTAATTAACTTCTTGAAGGGAAAATACCTACTTGAGCTATACAAACATTGATTCCTAAAAAAGGATTTCTTGATTGCATTGGTATATTATTACCACTTAGACTTGTAGTTCCTGAAATTACTACACCACCAACTTTATCATTAGAAGTAGGATTTTCTTGATAAATACTTGGTGTTGATCCACCTGTACTAAATCCGCTGGCTCCTCCATCACTTTCATTTATTTCTGCACCAGAAACATCAGTGGTATAAACATTTACATTTGCTGTACCGTTTATTAGAGCATGATTATGAGAAGGCATGTTAGCTTGTGTTATATACAATTGTTCTGCTCCACCTCGTTCACCCCAAGCTATACTTGAAAGTCCTGGTCCATGACCAATATGAACTATACTTCTTCCTCTTAAATCAGGTAATCCAAATGTTGTTCTTCCATCTCCTCCAAAGGTTGTTCCTATTAGTGAAAACAATGCTGTATTAGAAGAGATAGAAAGTAATTGTCCGTCACATTTTGCCCAACCACGTGGTGCAAAATTAAATCCGAATGGTTGAATTTGGCCTATAAATGGTTCCATAAACTTTAGTTGTTTTAATGATTAATAATATATGTGAGTTTAATAAAATTGTTACTCTAACAAATCTATACCCAACAACCGTTTCTAATAAGCGTATAATCACTGTGTATTAAAACCACGTAAAAACACCTGATTTTAGTAATACGGTTTTTTATGTGAATTAGTATGACTAGATTTATGATATAATTAAACCAAAACATAAAAAACCATGAGTAAAAATGAAGTAACACTAGAACACGCAAAAACTTGGGCTAAAAAATGGCAAACAGACAACCCAAAGCATTGCAAAGCTTTTTTAATGCCTACAATAGATTTAATAGAAGCCTTTATTGAAATGAACGTTTTAGTAAAACAAGAAGATGGCAACTACAGCCTTCAAGATATAGATTCTAGTAGCGTTCGTGCTTATATGGCAATTGACGAAAAGATTGAAGAAGGTTATGGAGAAAAACTACTACTTGTTGGTACTAAAGTAGACTGTAAAGGTATTCATCGTGATATTATAGAAGACGAAAAACCTTCTGGTTGTGATGACGGTATTGTAGAAACTGCTGTAAATGCATTAACAGGAAGTGGCGTTTTTGATTTTACCTCACCTTGTCCAAGTGATTGCGATATAAATAGTCCTTTATTCAACCCATAAATTTAATGAAGTTAATAAGTTCCCTATTTGAATACACTGGAATAGCAATACTATTTATTAATGCTATACTATTTTTTAAAAGCTATACTTCAAAAAAAAGTATGGCTTTTAAATATTTTAGTATTTATTTAGGGACTTCTTTAATTATTGTAGTAATCACCTCTACACTTTCATTTTTTTCAAAAGACAATCTTTATTTATCACACTTTTATTTTATTGGACAATTTATTTTATTATCCTTATTTTACAAAGAGTTATTTAATTCAACTCAAAAAAAGATAGTTAATACTATTTTAATCTTAGTTTTATTAACTTTATCAATACAATATGCTAATAAACCTAATCTGTTCTTTAAATTTTTTGTTTTTGAAATTTTTATAACCTCTTTTCCTATAGTTATATATTCTATTATTCACCTTTATAATTCAATAAGTAAAAAAGGAGCGTTTATCTACATAAATGCAGGAATTTTAATTTATTTAACAACTAGCACTTTAATATTCATTTTAGGCGATTATTTATCTGAATATAACAATACAACAATTAAGAAGATTTGGTTGGTCAATAAAGTATTATATCTATTATATTTAATATTAATTTTTGTAGAATGGAAAACAACATTATCGATGGACAAGAACAAGTAATAGTCGCTCTAGTCTATGGACTTATTTTTTTAGTTTTACTTACTACTGGCCTAATATTATTTTTCCATTATTCTAGACAAAAAATTATTCAAAAAGAACTTGAAAAAGCTGATTTAAAACTTAAAAATCAACAAAAAATATTACAAACCTCTATCGCTATTCAAGAAAGAGAACGTAAACGTATTGCACAAGATCTACATGATGCTATCAGTTCTAAATTAAACATTGTAAGCTTAACAACAAACGTTTTACTTATAGATGAAACTATTACCGAAAAACAAAAAACAGCCTTAGAGCAAATATTAAATATCACTACAGGAACCTTAGAAAGCTCACGTAAAATTGCACACGATTTATTACCTCCTATATTAAATGAATTTGGTCTAAAAGCTGCATTACAAGAACTGTTTGAAGACTTTTCTAAACACACTAAAATAGAAATTGAAGATAACGTTGAAACTTTAACTAGGCTATCAAAAAACAACCAATTACATGTATTTAGAATTGTCCAAGAACTTATTAATAATTCTATCAGACACGGTAAAGCAAATGAATTAGTAGTTTATATGGAACAAAATGAAACAGGTTTTATAATACGCTATCAGGATAACGGAAAAGGATTTGATGTAAATAACATACATAAGAAACCTGGGATTGGTCTTCAAAATATTAAAAGTAGAGTTAAAATTTTAAAAGGAACACTAAAAATAGAAAGCACACCCAATAACGGAAGTCAATTTATTATACGTTGTAATTATGAAAGATAAAATAAAGATTGCATTAGCTGATGATGAACTTTTGTTTAGACAAGGTCTAAAAGCTATTTTAGAAACTAATGAAGCAATAGAAGTTCTTTTTGATGTTGAAAATGGAGAATTATTAATACAAGAATTACGTAATACTGAAACTTTACCCGAAATAGTAGTTACTGATCTTAAAATGCCAGAACTTAATGGTGTAGAAGTCACTAAACTTATAAAAAAAGAATTTCCTGATATAAAGGTTATTGCGTTGACTAGTTATTTTAGCAAACCTTTTATTTTAAATATGATTTCTATAGGTGCAGTTGCGTATTTAGCAAAAAACAGCACACCGACATTAATGATAAAAACCATTAAAGAAGTCGCTGCTAAAGGGTTTTACTATGACAACCAAGTCCTACAATATATACATGAAAGTATTGCAAATCCAGTTGACAAAAAGGTAAAATCTAGTTTTGACACTAACTATTTTACAAAACGTGAAACAGAAGTTTTAACTCTAATATGCAAACAATTGACAACTAGTGATATTGCCGAAAAACTATTTATCAGTCCACGAACTGTTGAAGGACATCGTAACAATTTGTTGTTAAAAACAGAGTCTAAAAACGTTGCAGGATTAGTTATATATGCTCTAAAAAACAAATTGGTTTCTTTAGAAAATGACTCATTCTAAAAAAAACAAAAAGCGCTTTGAATTTAATTCAAAACGCTTTAACATTTAATCTTTTATTAAAACAGTGATTAGTCCCTTGACATAAAAATTCTAAGAATATACCAAAATAATAGCATTAACGATGCAAACAAACCTAAAGCTGCAGGTATATAATCGTCAGTAGAATATTTATTTACAATTTGAGACGTTTGATAAAGTATAGAGCCAGCAGCTAGTACACACATCGCACCAGAAAACCATAAACCTAGGTCAAACCCAAAAATTGTTCCTGCAATAATTAACCCTAAAGCAATAAAAAAACCGATAGTTAATCCTGCTTTTAAAAACGAAAAATCTTTATTTGTTAACATAACCACAGCTGTTAATCCTGTAAATAAGGCTAAAGTTACTAGTGCAGCTTGTTGTAATATTTCTGCTCCAGAATCCATGTAAAACGCTGCAATATAAATCATAGGCACAAAAATAACAGCTTGCGCTAAAATGTATATTCCGTAGGCAAGATATTGTTTATTCTTATCAGCTGTTTTCATAGCTGTACTTTCTGCGTAGGTTGTAATTAGCATAAATCCTCCTAATAGTAATAGCCATTTGTAGCCTTGCGTCATTGACAACATAAACTCTACTAAAGCATCACTTTGTAGTAATAAATATTCAAATAACACAAATGCTAAAACGCCTCCAGCAACGTGACCGTAAGTTTTTTTATAAAATGCAGTTCTATCTGCGTCAGAAGCCATAGTTAAATGCGTTCCACCTTGATAATTTTCTAAATTATTGTCCATAAATTATTGATAGTTTAATTGGTTACTCAAATGTAAAAAAAGAAACCTAATAATTTTACTTATTAGGTTTAATATATTTTAGTCTCTGTTTCCTAAAATTTGCATAGCCCAATATAATAAAGAAGCTAATGCACCAATTGCAGCAACCAAATAAGTTCTGGCTGCCCATTTTAAAGCATCTTCAGACCCTTTATATTCATCTGGAGTCACTATATTTTTTGCTTTAAGCCAAGCTAAAGCTCTATTACTAGCATCATACTCTACTGGTAAGGTTATAAAACTAAATAAGGTTGCAAAACCCATCATTACTAATCCTGCAATTGCAACGTAAAATCCACCTGCACCTAAAATATTAGATGCCATTAAAGCAATACCTCCAATAATTACCCATTGGGACATACTAGATGTAACTTGTACTACAGGTACTAATTTAGATCGCATAGTTAAATAACTATAAGCTGTAGCATGTTGTACAGCATGTCCAACCTCATGTGCTGCTACTGCTGCTGCTGCTGCATTGGCATGATTATAAACAACCTCACTTAAATTAACCGTTTTGTTTGTTGGATTGTAATGATCTGTTAATTGTCCTTTTACAGAAATTACTTTTACATCTCTTATTCCATTATCAGACAACATTTTTTCGGCAATTTCTTTACCAGTCATCCCATTACGCAAGTGTACTTTAGAATAAAATGCAAACTTACTTTTTAGCTTATTGCTTACAATGCCACTAATTATACCTATCACACCAATTAAAATGTAATATCCCATATATCCTGAAAACATATTCTTTATTTTTAAATTAACAATATAAATATAACAAAAAGTGAGCCAATGTAACAGCAAGCTATTTTGTCAGTAAACACTTAAAAATGATAAAATGCATTTTTTAGATGTTCGATACTAAATTGATTATTTTCTTTAACAATAGCAATAATATCAAAACGAATTTCTACATCTAAGCCATTTGTTGTCACATATTGATCCACTGCTTTTACTAAACGTTGTATTTGTTTAGGTTTAACGAAATCTTGTGGATTACCAAAATTAGTGGTTGATCGTGTCTTAACTTCAATAATTGCTAAAACATCCTTTTTTTTAGCTATTATATCAACTTCTGCTTTAGCAAAACGATAGTTACGGTCTAAAATATCATAGTTGTTTTCTATCAAAAAATCAACTGCTAATTGCTCTCCTTTTTTACCAAGTTCGTTATGACTAGCCATTATTGCTTAAATACTACACTTGATTTATTTTTTTCAACCTTCAAAAATACCTCACGTCCTAAAATTAAAGCTCTGTTATCTTTTTCATGTCCTGCAGGCATATTAAAAGCCACAGGAAAATCATACTCTGACAAAACATCTAAAATAAGTTGCTCTACTGAAGTTCCCCAAAGGGTTGTATTCTTTCTCATTTTACTCATATCTCCCACTAAAACTCCTGCACAGTCATTAAAATAACCTGCTCGTTTTAGACTTTGTAACATTCTATCGATATGGTATTTGTATTCACCTATTTCTTCAATAAACAAAATTTTACCTTTAGTATCTATGCTTTCTTTTGAGCCCAACATGGTGTGTAAAATAGTTAAATTCCCACCAACTAATACTCCATTGGCATCTCCAGTTTTGTTATAGTTTGACCCTTTTAAAGTATAATTTAAGGGTTTACCAAAAAGAGTGTTTTTAAAAGTTGCAATACTTTGTTGTATATCGGACAAATCTGTTGGAAGACTAACACACATTATAGCGTGTAAGGTTTGTACTCCTAAATTGTGAATTTGATTGTGTAGTGCAGTAATATCACTATAACCAATTAACCATTTAGGTTGTTTTAAAAACTTAGTGTAATCTAATTTATCCAGTATTCTAACTGTACCATAGCCACCACGTGCAGACCAAATGGCTTTTATTTTTGGGTCGTCTAATGCCATTTGAAAGTCTTCACATCTCTCTTGATCTGTTCCAGCAAAATGATCGGCTTGATTATATATGTTTTTACCAATCACAACATGCAATTGCCAGCTTTCTAAAAGTTTTTTTGCTCGATTAACTTCATCGTTTCTATTTTTTAAAACTCCAGAAGGTGCGACAATAGCAACAGTGTCTCCTGCTTTTAAATAAGGTGGCTGTATCAATTTTGTTTCGGTTTTGTTTTGTGCTGAAGTTGTTTTATTTCCTAAGAAAAAAAACATACCACACAACAGTAATAGTATTCTTTTTTTTGACATAGTGTAAATGTACAAGATATTTGATAAAATAAACGAATATGGTTTTATTGGTTAATTATAAATTTTATGAAAACCAAAACTATAATTAAATCCAAAACCCACATGAGTAACTTTGCCAAAATTACCATATAATTTAAATCCAAATGAACGACTAAAAGCAGTAGGTCTACCTATTGGGATTAATCCATAAAAAAGCCTGAATCTATTTTTATCCTTTTTAAAAAACTTGTAATTAATTTCAAATGGAACTCCGATATAATGCTCTTTTTCTCTATATTTTAAACCCTCTACTTTATACCTATTTATTAAAGTATTACTGGAGATACCTGCAGATAGACTTAAAGAAGATCCATCATAAACAAAACGCTTACCATAAAGCAAACCATATTCGTTTAAAGAATTTCCATTAATATATGCTGGAAATAAAAATGCTTTAGACAAACCTCTATTTCTATTTACATTTTTACTAGCTATGTATAAGTTTCTAAATGTAAAAAGATTGTTCCCTTTCTGATAATTTCCAGTATATCCAAGTGATAACCCTTCAAAATTAACTCCAGAATATCCTAAAAAAACTTCAAAATAAGCTATAGGGTTGTTATAGTCTCTTTTAATTTCTTCTTGAGAAAATGAAAACTTAATAAAAATCAATATTATAATTAAAGCTAAATAGGTTTTTATAGTTTTTTCTCAAATTTATCAAAAAATATACGTTTTTAATAAATCTGATTTAAAGAATACATTATTAAAAAACATAATGATTATTTTTGCTCCAAAACAGAACGCCACATGCCTAAAGATTCAAAAAGATATACAATTACAGCAGCCTTACCTTATACTAATGGTCCAATACATATTGGTCATTTAGCAGGTGTTTATGTTCCTGCAGATATTTATGCTAGATACAAAAGATTAACAGGTAACGATGTTGCTTTTATTTGCGGAAGTGATGAGCATGGTGTACCAATTACTATTAAAGCTAAAAAAGAAGGGGTTACACCTCAACAAATTGTAGATCGCTATCATAAAATCATTAAAGATTCTTTTGAAGAATTTGGAATAACTTTTGACAACTATTCTCGTACTTCAGCAAAAATCCATCATGATACTGCTTCTGAGTTTTTCAAAACTTTGTACGATAAAAACGAATTTGTTGAAGAAGTCTCAGAACAATTATATGACGCAGAAGCTAACCAATTTTTAGCAGACAGATTTGTAATAGGGACTTGTCCAAAATGCGGTAATGAAGAGAGCTATGGTGACCAATGCGAAAAATGTGGTACCTCACATAATGCAACAGATTTAATAAACCCTAAATCTGCAATTACTGGTAATGTACCTACTTTAAAAGAAACTAAACATTGGTTTTTACCTTTAAATAAACATGAAGCATTTTTACGTGAGTGGATACTTGAAGGTCATAAAAAAGATTGGAAACCTAACGTATATGGTCAAGTTAAATCATGGATTGATGACGGGTTAAGACCACGTGCTGTAACTAGAGATTTAGATTGGGGAATTCCAGTACCTGTTCCTGGAGGAGAAGGAAAAGTATTATACGTATGGTTTGATGCGCCAATTGGTTACATATCCTCTACTAAAGAATGGGCTGCAAGAGAAGGTAAAGATTGGGAACCATACTGGAAAGATCAAGACACAAAATTAGTACATTTTATTGGTAAGGATAATATTGTGTTTCATTGTATTATATTTCCTGCAATGTTAAAAGCAGAAGGCAGCTATATATTACCTGATAATGTACCTGCTAACGAATTTTTAAATCTTGAAGGCAACAAGTTATCGACCTCAAAAAATTGGGCAGTTTGGTTACCAGAATATTTAAAAGACTTCCCTAATCAGCAAGACGTTTTGCGTTATGCTTTAACTGCTAATGCCCCAGAAAGTAAAGACAACGATTTTACCTGGAAAGATTTTCAAGCTAGAAACAACAACGAGTTAGTAGCCATCTTTGGTAACTTTATCAACCGTGTTGTAGTTTTAACCAATAAATACTATGAAGGTATTGTACCAACACCTTCAGAGTTTGAAGCTATTGACCAAGAGACTTTAGCAACCGTTAAAGCTTATCCAGCTGTTATTGAAAGCTCTTTAGAGCGCTACCGTTTTAGAGAAGCTGGTCAAGAATTAATGAATCTTGCTAGACTTGGAAACAAATATTTAGCAGATGAAGAACCTTGGAAACTTGTTAAAACTGACGAAGCTAGAACTAAAACCATCATGTATGTTGCGTTGCAAATTGCAAGTGCATTGGCTACTTTATCAGAACCATTTTTACCATTTACATCTACTAAACTTAAAAACATATTAAATACAAACACTAATGTTTGGAGTGACATAGCAACCAAAGACATCTTACTTCCTGCTACACACCAAATTGGTAAAGGTGAATTATTATTTAGTAAAATTGAAGATGCCACAATCCAACTTCAGCTAGATAAATTAGAAGCTAGCAAAAAAGCAAATGAAGCTGCTAATAAAGTAGTCGAACCTCAAAAAGAAGAAATTACTTTTGACGATTTTACAAAATTAGATTTACGTGTCGGAACGATTTTAGAAGCCGAAAAAATGCCTAAAGCAAAAAAATTATTAGTTTTAAAAGTAGATACAGGCATTGACGTACGTACTATTGTATCCGGAATTGCAGAACATTTTAAACCAGAAGATGTAATTGGTAAAAAAGTTACCGTTTTAGTTAACCTTGCTCCAAGAAAATTACGTGGTGTAGAAAGTCAAGGTATGATTTTAATGACTGAGAATGCTGAAGGCGCATTAGTGTTTGTAAACCCTGACGATGCTTCAGTAAACAATGGATTACATATTAGTTAATTTTTTTCTATCTAAAATGGAAATTATATAATGCATGAAAACAATCATGTAATATAAAATATCAAAGACGGTTATATCTTTGTATCATAATTAAAAATTAATATTATGAAACAAATTATAACCGTCTTATTTTTGAGTCTACTTTTTAGTTGTGGATCAACTAAAGTCGTAAGAGAATCAAGAAAAACCATAAAAGGGTCATGGGTATTAAACTCGATTAACTACAGTCAACCCGGAACATATAATGTCACACTTTTAAACGATACTTCAAAAGAGTGTTTTGAACAAAGTACATGGCAGTTTATACCAAATAACTACTCTGGTACATATACTATAAACAATGCTAATTGTAATACAGGTGAAAGATATTTTAACTTTACAATCCAAGAAGTAGATCAAACTACAGGTTTATACAGTTTTTTATTAAAGCCTACTGACGCCAAAGGTAAAAGTGATACTAACCAAGGTTTCAGATTAACCTTAGCACAATTGTCAGAAACTAATATGACATGGGAACAAACCTTAACGGTAGACGGTAAGCCATTTACCATTAACATGAACTTTATAAAACAATAATCACTATGAAAACTATAATAAAAAATATATCAACAAGTGCTTTAGCTATACTTTTAATTACAAGTGTATCTAGCTGTAGCAGTGTACAAAACGCAAACAACAAACAAAAAGGAGCAGTAATTGGAGCTACAGGAGGAGCCATTCTTGGTGCCATAATTGGTAACAATGTTGGTAAAGGTGGTAATGGAGAGTTAGGCGCTGTTATTGGTGGTGTTGTAGGTGGTGGAGCTGGTGTGCTTATCGGAAATAAAATGGACAAACAAGCGCAACAAATTGAAGAAGAAATTCCTGGTGCAGTTGTAGAGCGTGTTGATGATGGAATTGTAATAACTTTTGATGAAAATAGTGGTGTATATTTTGACACTGCTAAGTACAATGTTAATACAGCATCACAAACTAGTTTAAACAAATTAGTCTCTGTATTTAAAGAGTATCCAGACACAAACATATTAGTAGTTGGTCATACAGACAGTGTTGGTAGCGAAGAAAGTAACATGACATTATCAAAAAACCGAGCATATGCTGTTACAAATTACTTGACAAACCAAGGTTTAAGTAGCAGTCGTTTTACAACCAACTGGTTTGGAGAAAATCAACCAATAAACGATAATAGTACAGCCGAAGGACGTGCAAAAAACAGACGTGTAAATGTCGCTATTTTACCAAACGAAAAAATGATTAACGACGCACAACAAGAAACTCAAAATTAATATAATTCTTTATAAAAATATTCGAAAAATTAAACTGAGTTAGATATATTACAAGACCTTATTTATTAAAAAATAAGGTCTTTTTTTATGCTTATAAACTATATAATTTCCAAAACCAAACTGCCAAAATCCTCAGTTCAAAACACCATTGACTTACTTAACCAAGATGCTACAATTCCATTTATTTCTAGATATCGAAAAGAAGTAACTGGAAATCTAGATGAAGTACAGATTGGAGATATCGTAAAATATAAAGAAGAATTTGAAACTTTAGAAAAACGTAAAATCACAATTTTAAAAGCTTTAGATGAACAATCAGTCTTAACCGAAGATTTAAAAGTTAAAGTTGAATCCTGTATAGACCTAATTACTCTAGAGGATTTATATTTACCCTATAAAAAAAGTAGAAAAACCAAAGCTGAAACTGCACGTAAAAACGGCTTAGAGCCATTAGCAAAAATCATCATGAGTCAAAACGCAAATGATGTAGAAACCATTGCTTTTAAATACGTTAAAGGAGACATTACTAAAGTTGATGATGCTTTAGAAGGTGCACGACATATTATTGCTGAGTGGATTAATGAACGTACAGACATTCGTAATAACCTGCGTAAACAATTAGAGCGTCATGCGATGATTTCCACGACAGTGGTAAAAACAAAAAAAGACGATGAAAACGCTCAAAAATTTAGAGATTATTTTGAATGGGAAGAAGCATTAGGTCGCATACCTTCACACAGACTTTTGGCAATTTTAAGAGCTGAAAAAGAAGGTTTTATTAGAGTTAAAATTGAAATAGATAAAATTAAAGCGTTAGAAAACATTGATCGCAGAATTATAAAAAGTGACAATGCTTGTGCTGACCAATTAGAGCTTGCAATAAGCGATGCTTATAAGCGTTTACTGTTTCCGTCATTAAGCAATGAAGCACTACAAAACGCCAAAGAAAAAGCAGACCAATCTGCTATAAGTGTTTTTGCTAAAAACTTAAAACAATTATTATTAGGTTCGCCTTTAGGCGAAAAAAGAGTACTTGCTATAGATCCTGGTTTTAGATCAGGTTGTAAAGTAGTGTGTTTGGATGCACAAGGGACTTTATTGCATAATGAAAACATCTACCCTCATGCTCCAAAAAATGATAGCATTGGTGCTATGAAAAAATTAGCAACTTTAACTGAATCCTATAATATTGACGCTATTGCTATAGGAAACGGAACAGCATCTAGAGAAACAGAAGCTTTAGTAAAAAAAGTACATTTCAAGAATGACATTCAAGTCTTTGTAGTTAGCGAAGCTGGAGCAAGTATTTACTCGGCTTCAAAGATAGCAAGAGACGAGTTTCCTGATTACGACGTTACCGTAAGAGGATCTGTATCAATTGGACGTCGTTTACAAGACCCTTTAGCTGAGCTGGTAAAGATTGATGCCAAGTCTATTGGTGTTGGACAATACCAACATGATGTTGATCAAAATAAACTACAAAAACAATTAGATATTGTTGTTGAAAATTGTGTTAACAGTGTTGGTGTTAATATCAATACAGCAAGCACCTCTTTATTAAGTTATGTGTCTGGAATTGGCCCTAAATTAGCCGAAAATATTTTTAATTACAGAGCTGAGAATGGTGTTTTTAAAAGTAGAAATGATATAAAAAAGGTTCCACGTCTAGGTGCTAAAGCATTTGAGCAAGGTGCAGCCTTTTTAAGAATTAGGGAACCTAAAAACCCATTAGACGATTCTGCTGTACACCCAGAAAGCTATACTATTGTTAAAAATATGGCTAAAGATTTAAGAGTAACTTTAAATGATTTAATTGGGAACAAAGAACTACTAAAAAAAATAGATTTAAAACACTATTGCTCTGATACTGTAGGATTACTAACATTAGAAGACATTATAAAAGAACTTGAAAAACCAGGTTTAGATATTAGAGAGGAAGCTAAAGTCTTTACTTTTAATCAAAATATTAAAACCATTAACGATTTAGCGTCAGGACAATTATTACCAGGTATAGTTAATAATATTACCAATTTTGGCTGTTTTGTTGATGTTGGTATTAAAGAAAGTGGATTAATACATGTTTCTAATTTATCGGATAGCTTTGTTAAGGATGTAAATGAGCATGTCCATTTACACCAACAGGTTATTGTCAAAGTTTTAGAGGTTGATGTTACTAGAAAAAGGATTCAATTACAATTACATAAATAACAAAAAAAAAGCATCAACCTTATATAAGATTGATGCTTTTTAATTTTAAACAACCTGCTTTATGACGCTTGTTTTAAAGTAATAGCTTTAGATAAATTAGTCTCAATTATGTCATGCCAATTTTGGATACGTTTGGCTTCATAATCTTCAATAAAAGCTTCATCTGCATCAAAAAAAGATAATATTAAAGCTTCTTTTTTAGACGATACAAACTGTAATTTTAGATCTAAATGTTTTAAATGTGAGGCTTTATCTTTTCCTTCTTGATAATCTGATATAATCTCACAAGACTTGACTTGAGATAAATCTATGGTTTTTACTACATTAGTTTCATCTTTAAAATGAACATAAGATAGCATGTTTTGGTTTTCGGCGAAAGCCATAAATTTATTATTCCAAGTTTCAGACATAGTATACTTCAACCCATTGGAAAGTAATAATTTTTCGGCTTTATGTTTAGTTTTTGTTTTGCTATTTAATCCTTTAAATACAAATATAAAAAAAGGGACTAATACGCTTAAAACTAATAATATTGATAGTAGTGTGAATGATAATTTCATGGTTTTGTTTTTTAAATTTAATGTATAATACATCAACACAAAATCTTAATTTTAAAGACCAGTGTTGCAATAGTTGCGTTAAACGTATTGTGTTTAAGTAAACCAATGAAATGGGTAAATAATCTGTGTTTTTGGTAATCCTACAGCAATACTATTGCAGGATTTTTGATATAATAAAACAGTATTTTGTTGTGTTTTATTTACCGTTTTAACCAATGCATACTGCTTGTAAAATGAGATATTATCTTCTAACTGAAGGTTAACAGATAACTCAATGTCAGAATTTACAATTATACCTTGCGAGTCTAATGAAGGACTAGCTTGAACGGTATGTTGCGGAAAAGTATGCTGTACAACATTAGCATCTGTACCTTCTGAGAAGAAGATAGTAGAGACACTTAATAAAAGCGTTATAACTAAAAAGTTAAGCTTTGACATTATTATACTTTTGTTTGATTGACAAAGGTATAACTTATCTTGTTAAGAGTGTCTTAAAGTTTTTAAATCGGCTTAATTGCTTTTAAAACTTGGAAGCCTTAAATTTAAAGTTTTAAACTACTTTTTGAATGCTAAAAATAGCTTACCATCCTATTTACTGTCATCCGTTGCCAGAAAAGCATCGGTTTCCGATGATAAAATATCAATTATTACCTGAACAATTATTGCACGAAGGCACTTGTATTGAAGCTAACTTTTTTGAACCTAACAGAATGATTGATGAAGCTCCTATTTTAGCTGTACACGACCCAGAGTATTTTTACGATTTACTAAATATTACTTTAGATCAACGTGCTGCACGTAAAATTGGTTTCCCGTTGAGTGAGGTTTTGATAGAAAGAGAAATTACTATTGCTGATGGCACTATAAAAGCCAGCCAATTTGCAATACAACATGGTATTGCTATGAATATTGCTGGAGGTACACACCATGCTTATAGCAATCGTGGTGAAGCTTTTTGCATGTTAAACGACCAAGCAATTGGTACAAGATACCTCCAAAATAAAGGTCTAGCTAATCGTATTTTAATTGTAGATTTGGATGTACACCAAGGTAATGGTACTGCCGAAATATTTAAAAATGATCCTTCTGTTTTCACCTTTTCAATGCATGGAAAACACAATTATCCTTTTAAAAAAGAACAAAGTGACTTAGATATTGCTCTAGAAAACAATATTGCAGATACAGAGTATCTTTCAATTTTACAAAAAACATTACCTAAATTAATAACAGACTTTAAACCTGATTTTATCTATTATTTAAGTGGTGTTGACGTCATTAAAACAGATAAATTAGGTAAACTAGGTTTGACAATTGCTGGTTGCAAAGCTAGAGATCAATTTGTCTTAAACACCTGTAAAACACACAACATTCCTGTTATGTGCAGTATGGGTGGAGGCTATAGTCCTGACATAAAAACCATTGTAGATGCACATGCCAATACCTATAGATTAGCTCAGGATATTTATTTTTAATTGTAATTATTAGCAGCTTTTATAGACTATAAGTTTATGCTAAAAACATTTACAGAATTTTCTACCAAAGGAACTTTAAAAATATCAGACCAAAGCCTTTTAAAAACATTTTCCAATTCAAAACAAATTGGCTTATACACCTTTATTGTTACTAGAAATTCTAGTTTAGAGTTAATTGTAGATGGTGTACCACTACTTTTAAAACCACATCAAATTTTATCATTAACACCTATACAACAGCTAAAATATATAGCTGGAAAACAAAGTGTTGTTTATCAATTTAATCAAGAATTTTATTGCATTAAGGATCATGATAAAGAAGTTGGTTGTGCTGGTGTTTTGTTTTTTGGTAACGACAGCATTCCTGTTATTACGTTAAATACCATCGAGCAAGATAAATTTAATATGTTGCATGATATGTTTTTAGAAGAAATAGAAACACAAGATACTATACAAGCAGAAATGCTAAGGATGCTTTTGGCTAGGTTTATTATCAAAACTACCAGATTGCTTAAGACCGAAACTACAAGTGATGCCATTATTAAATCTACAGATGAAACTTTAAGACAATATAACTTATTAGTTGAAGCTCATTTTAAAAACGCACATCATGTTGGGTTTTACGCGGACAAACTTAATAAATCTGCAAAAACACTATCCAATAGTTTTTCAAAATTCGGACAAAGTCCTCTAAAAATAATACATGAACGGTTAATTTTAGAAACTAAACGCCAACTAATGTATACGGACAAAACTGCCAAACAAATTGCTTATGATATTGGTTTTGAAGACGCCTCACATCTAAGCAGACTGTTTAAAAAACAAACAATGGTAACTATGTCAGAGTTTAAAAAAAACTTGTAAGCTTTTTTTATAGATTTTAACTACAAAACTACTATTAGGGAAAAATAGACATGCAATAAGGTAATATTGTCGTTTTAAAACCTACTTCCCTATCGCATCTTTGCAGTATAATAATTAAACACATGCAAGATGAAAACAACAACATCCATATTCAATTTAATAGAAATATTTACAAAAGCTAAACGAAATATAGCCAAAGCTGTTAATCCACAAGAGCATTGTGAGCACAAACAACTACACGACTATTATTGTGACGCAGAATTAAACAAAGGAATTATTGACAATTCAATTATATAACAACAAATCTATAAAATTAAAACAATGAAAAAATTAATCGCAACTTTAGTATTAACATTAACTCTTTTAGTATCTGTTAATGCACAAGACAAAATGATGAAAAACGACACTGTAAAAACAGTAGCACTAGAGCAGACTACTGGTGAGTTTACACAAAAAGGTTTAACTATAAGCGAAGGAACTTATGTATTTGAAATTGCAAATAATGCAGTTGGTAAAGATGTTGGTTTTGTACTAATAAAAAAAGGAGCTGATGCATCCAATCCAGAAAACCACATTAAAACAGCTTATGTTACTAGCGTTGTTAAAGACGGAGAAACACAAAGTAGCAAAGCGACAACATTAGCAAAAGGAGAATACACATACTTTTGCCCATTAAATAATACACCTCAGTACACCTTAACTGTACAGTAGATTATTAAAGTCTTATCAAATTACTTTAAGACTTAAAAACAAATGATTGATAGCCATTATATTATTATTTAAAATAAAAAAAGTCTGCTAAATTATAGCAGGCTTTTTACTTATATTATATGTTGATCTTTAAAAACTTTGAAGTAGAATTACCCCTAACAATACACACACAAAAGGCAAACTTAACAATAAACCTAAATTATGTTTACTTGGTTTACTTCTGTTAAACTTAGCATTTAAAACCTTTCTAGTTTTACCATTATACTTTAACCAATTTTGAATATGTATAATAAATGAAATAATCGCAAATAAAATCCAAGCTTTATCACTTGATATTGTAGAAGCATTCATTTTAGTTAAAAAAGTGGCTATAAACACACCCGAAACAAAAACTAAAGCGATTTGCAATGCCGAAATATAAAACAAAGCTATAGAGTTTGCTTTTTGTTTAAAACGTGTTTTAAAGGCTGTAAAAACAGTAAAAAATAATAAATCGAATGTTGTCATAAATGATATAAAAAAACCTGCTACAATGTAGCAGGTTTTTTTTGATAAAATAAATTATTAGTTAGATAAAACTTTTAAATTATCTAAGTGATATCTTGTTGTTGCGTCTGGATCAGAACCTTCATAAAAGAATCCAATATTTACATTTCCTTCGTATTGAGATATATCGATTGTAGTAATTGGTTGTAAACCACCAAAACCACTAGTTGAACCATAAGGTATTTCTGCATTTAAAGGTTCCCAAGTCGCTACTAGAGGATCTCCTGAAAAATCAGTAGATATGTATGCTGATAGTATAATACCATTAGAAAATGCTACCTCAAGATCGAATGATAATAGGTTATCAGAGCTAGTCCCTAAGTCGATTACTGGTGTAACTAACCAAACATCTGCTTCAGAATTATTAGAGCTAAAAGCCGAAATCCTAGAGTAATCATTATTATTGAAACCACTAATAAACCAATCTGTATTTGTTCCGCTAACATTTACATTAGTCCAACCTTCATTGGTATAATTTCCAAAACCTTCAAAATCCTCTTCATAAACAACATTAAAATCATCAATATTTAAAAGAGAACAACGTGTGTTTTCAAAAACTACGTCTTCTGTAGAATTTAAAGTCAATAATGTAGTATCTCCTGAAAAGTTTTTAACAATTACTCCAGAAATAGAACCATTTAATGTTGGTAATAACTCGTTTTTAAAAGTTGAGAAAGCACTAGTCTCTAAAATAAGTTCTGAATATTCTAACCCGCTACAAGACTGTAATGTGCGTTGTGTGTCATAATCTTCAGTAGGGTCAAAATAACGTTCACCAGCTAAATCATCTGCAAACTCGACATTATCAAATTTTACAAACATACCTATGTGCTCACCACTTACCACTCCAAAAGTTAAATTTAATGGAATAATAGTTTCTGTAGTTGCAGAACGTAAGACATTTGAACTTTCTTGACTATTAGTTAGAGCTGTTACTGTAGTACCATATTGATCAGATTCAGTTCCTCCACCAATTGTAATGACACCATTACCAACTCTTGTTTCTCCAATATGTAGACCGTTTAACTTAATATAAACCTCACGACCTTTATTAAATTTATTGTATATATCTGATGAACTTGTAATAACTTGTAATCCTGCAGTTGGGTTTTCAGCTTTATCTTGTATATAAAACTCTTTAAAAAAGTTTCCCGTTGCATCAGAAGAACTTACATATCCTTTAACTACAATATTTGTATCTACTGGAAATGGAATATCATCGTCAGAACTATACATTGCTTTAACTTCTTCAATTGAGACTAAATCTAATGCACCTGTTTCAATCTGACTAAGTAATAAATTTAAAGCTAAATTCTCTTCATTTCCTTGTGACTGTGGTACAGAATAATCATCGTCCTCTACACAAGACGTTATAGCTAATAAAGCCATAAGACTAAAAGCTAATGTTAAAATTTTATTCGTTTTCATAATTGTAATATTAATTATTAATAATTTCCTTTTTCTTTTTTTTTAAAACCTAAGATACACATTTACAAAGTAATTAGCTCCTCTACCATACCAGTACTTAGGACCAAAAACTCTTTTCTCTAAATTTACATCATCTCTTAAAGCTCTGTAATCTGCACGTCTTCCTTGTTCAAAACCACCAGTTTTATATTGCTTATCTAATAAGTTACCAACACTTGCAAAAAATCCGATGTATTTATCTCCAATTTTCCAAGACTTACCTCCAACTAAATTAACGACCATATAGCTATCAAACTTTTCTTGTTTTAATAAATCTACAGCTATTTCTGGATCATAATCATTGTAAGGTAATCCGTCCGCATCTGTATAGAATTCATTTGATCTTGATAATGGACTTACGTCAATGTATGCGTTATCAAAAAAGTTAGCTGTTGCTCCAAACCACCAGTAATCAGGATCTCTATATTCAAACCCAACTGAATATGCAGTTTGTGGTCCTCCTGCTACTTTATAATTTTCAAGATTAGAAGTACTTACTAATCCAGAAGTATTTACAACATCACCACCTTGAACATCTATAAAGTCTTCTGATGTTGACGTTACATATAAGTTAGGATTATTACTATAAGTATATTGTCCTACAGAAGCTGCTCCTTTTAGTTTAATAGTTGGTGTTACTTGAGCTTCTACACCTAATTCTCCTCCAATATGTTGTTTTTCTACACCAGATAATACTTCTTGAATAAAACCTGTTGTACTACCTTGGGTGAAGAAAAATGATACTTCATTAGCATCTTCGATTTTAGTGTAAAAACCAGTCAATTTAGCTTTTACTATTGGAGACCTGAAAATATAACTAGCATCTATAGAAGAGATTTTTTCTTCTGTAATATTAATATCTGTATTATCTATACCATTAATTACACCTACATAATCATGACTTTCTCTTGAATTAGTATAAGTATTTCTTATTGATGGCGCTTTAGCAATATAACCTCCATTAAAGTCTAACAAATGCTTACCAGAAATCTTATAGGTAAATCCTGCTTTGGCACCATAACCAGTAAATTCGATTTTATCACCTTTTCCAAATGAGTTATCTCTTTCTATACCATCTTCAATGTATACTTGATTTTCGTTTTTATATAAACCCTCTCTTTGGTAATCTGTTTTAGTTACACTACCAGCTACATAAAAATCAACTTTGTTATATTTAAACTGAGCTTGTGCAAATCCTGATAATTCGTTTACAAATAAGTTGTAGTTGTATCTAAATTTATCTCCAACAAATGCTACTTGATCAGGATTGTTTAAATCAAATTGGTTTTGACTAAAAGAATCTACATTTAAGGCTCCTGTTGTGCTTCCTAATAAATCAATGATTTCAGCAAAATTTTCAGAATCTAATTTTTTGTAATTAATTCCTGCATTAATTAAAACATTTTCATTAACCTCTGTACTAAAAATAGTGTTAAGCGTTAATTGTTTATCATCATTTCTGTCTTCATATAATACATATGCTGCGTTAGCACCAGATATGTTGTTAGTCAAGTTAGCATCCACAATTCTGTCCCAATCAATTTGTCCATCGTTTAAAAATTCTTGTTCAGCTTGGTATGCTCCTGCTAAATCTTCATCTTCAAGAAAATAACTTGGTAAATCTTGGTAATATGCTGGACTTGGGTTTTCACCTCCTGCATAATCTAAACGACTATTACCTACTTTTCCAAATTGGTAACCAACGTTAGTATTTAAACTTGTTTTTTCATTTATGTCCCAATAATGGTTTAATAACAAAATTGGTTCTTCAACTTCTTTAATACGCGAATTTTTCTTTTCTCCATCATAATTACCCCAAAATTCATTGTACTTAATTCCTTTTAAGTCATATACTTCTTGTGTGTTAGCAGAAGATTTACCTCTACGGTTTGGTGCGTAAATTGAAGTAAAGTTAATACTGTGTTTATCATTAATTTTCTTTTCTACAGAAGCAAAAAGCGAATTAGAATCATATAATGTAGCATCTTGATATCCTTCATTTCCCCAACGTCTACCTACCATAAGTGTATAAGCCCAACCATCTTCCATCAATCCAGAAGCATAACTAGCCATTAAACGGTTAGTGTAACTTCTATTTGAAGATGAATATGTAACACGTCCACCTTCTCTATAATTAGAAGCTCTAGTATTAATATTTGTTGTTCCTAAAACACCTCCAAAACTATAAGCAGATGGAGATAATCCAGTACTTAACTCTTGGTTACGAACAACATCGTTTAATCCTCCCCAATTACTCCATTGTGGACGACCTGTATCTTGTTTATTCATTTCTACACCATTGATTAGTACTTTGGCGTTATCTGAATCTAGACCTTTAACTCTAAAAAATGATGAGCTAAACTCAAAAGCAGCTGTACGCTGAAAAATATCTTGTGATGATGATAGTAATCCAGAGATATTATCCGATCCACTTGTATCATCATTTAATTCGTCATCAGATAAAGTAATTGTAAACAAATCTTGTTCATTAGCAATTGACACATCCAATGTCATATCCTGTATATCAAGTGTTTTACCTTGATTAACAATAATAGGATATCTTTTAGTTTGATAGCCAACTTTTTCAATTTTAAGAATTTGTTCACCTAAAGGTATTTCACTAGTAAAGGTAAATTGTCCAAAACCATCAGTTTGTTCTGATAATAATGATTTTTCAATGGTAACAGTCACATCAGGAATAGGCTCATCGGTTACAGCATCTTTTACACTACCTTTAACTGTAGTCTTTTGTGCAACAAGTGTAAACGTTGAAAGAATTCCTAATAAGAAAAATAAATAACTTTTTTTCATACTATAAATTATAGTTAATTAATTGTTGGTACGTTAAATAATGATTATTTAAAGCGGGCAAATTTACATTATTTCTAATAAATATATACTTTTGGCAAGCGTTTTGTATTTAAGATAACGTTAACATAACACAAAATCACAATGACACATTTAAAACTTTGGATTACAGCACTTTTCCTTACAGCAATTGTAAGTTTAAACGCTCAAGAAAAGAAAAAATATAAGATACATACAGTAGCTTTTTATAACCTAGAAAACTTGTTTGACACCATCAATGATCCTACTAAATATGATGAGGCTAGCCCAATGATGGAAATAAAAGCTGATAGATCTGAGATTTACAAGAAAAAAGTCCATAATATGGCTAGTGTAATAGCTGATATAGGTAGTGATGTAACAAAAAACACTCCTGCTATTATTGGTATATGTGAGGTAGAAAATGTAAATGTTATTGAAGATGTTGCAAACGACCCATTATTACTTGGTAAAGATTATGGCATTGTACATTTTGATGGTCCTGATAACAGAAGTATTGATGTAGCCTTATTATATCAAAAATCATTATTTCAAGTCATGACCAAAAGTACACATACTCTTAAAATATTTGATGATAAAACAAGAAAACGCATCAATACTAGAGACCAATTATTAGTTACAGGTCGTTTAGAAGGCGAAAAAATACACGTCATTGTCAACCATTGGCCTTCTAGAAGTGGTGGCGAAGCTAAAAGTAGACCAAAACGTGTTGCTGCAGCAAAGCTTAACAAAAGGATTATTGATAGTTTACAATCTGTAGATCCTTATGCTAAGATTATTACAATGGGAGATTTAAATGATGACCCAACGAATGCTAGTGTCAAGGACGTTTTAAAAGCTGAAAGAAATAAAGACAAAGTTGATTTTAAAGGGATATACAATCCTTATATTGATATGTTTAAAAAAGAAGGCTTAGGTACCACTGCATATAGAGATGCTTGGAGTTTATTTGATCAAATCATGATTACAAAACCCTTTTTAGACAAAGATTATACCAACCTTACTTACTACAAAGCAGGAATTTTTAACAAATACTACTTAGTAAATAAAAAAGGACGTTATAAAGGTTATCCGCTAAGAAGTTTTGCTGATGGTGGATTTACAAATGGATTTAGCGATCACTTTCCAGTATATATTTACTTAATTAAAGAAGTAAATGACAAAAAAAATAAAGAAACTAAATAACATTACAAAAGATTAGTTTTCTATTAATACATAAAAAAAAAGACAGCGCTTTAGTCTCATTTCTGTACAACTTT
>NZ_BCBW01000041.1:0-8146 GCF_001315805.1 Olleya sp. ITB9 | reverse complement strand
AATATATATTCAATGATTAAATTACTATTAAATATACATAAAAGCGACCCTAAGGGTCGCTTTTTTTTATGTTATAAACCTAACCAAATCTTCCATGGTATTTTAGCTAAAACAAGTATTAATGCTAAAGTATAAAATATAGCAATTGTCTTAAGCTTATTTTTTGAGGTTAATTTCTTTTTGTGCTTAGAGTATCCAATAGTTATTAAAGCTACAGCAATAATCATGGTTAAAGGATGCTCTACAACATTAGATCTCATGGTTGCATTCTTCATGATTTCACCCATACTCATTTCACTAAAGTAATCTGCAGCAAACCATAATACCATACCAATTAATAAATGTATATGAGACACAATTAAAGTGAATAAAGACATCCTAAAATCACGCGCTTCATACTCCTTTTTAGTAATTGATTTATATAAAGCATTAAAGGTTGCAACTACTATCATAAAAAGCACTAAATAGGCCCAATAACGATGTAATATTTTAAGTGTTGAATACATATATTTTCTGTTTATTAAATTAAAGGATAAAGGTAATAATTAATTGCATAAAAAAAGCCTCTTCAAATTGAAGAGGCTTTTAAAATCTTATTATTAGTTAGATTTAGAAATTATAACGTAAACTAGCATTATAAGTTCTTCCAACACCTAGGAAATATCCAAATGCATCTCTTTGGTTAATATACGCATCGTTAAATAAATTATAAACGTTAGCTCTAAAGGTCATTTTATTAGATCCTAAATCAAATTTATAAGTTAATCCAGCATCAGCTAATGTATAAGCTGGCAATCTAATAGATTCGTATTTACCACCTGCTAATGCGGTAGCTGCTACATCTTCTACGTCAACAAACTCATATAAATCTGTATAAATATTATAATCCATATCTACAGATAAACCTTCAAATAAGTTAGCTCTAAATCCAACTCCAAAAGACGTTTGAGGTGCATTACCAATCTTTACATCAGTTAAATCAACAACACCATCAGTTATTATAAAATCACCAGTATCAGTATTTTGTAAGGTATATGGTGTTTCACCATCATATTTCCAGTTTCCAACAGAACCGTATCCTCTAAAACTTAGAGAAGAAGCTGTAGGTCTATACTCAAAATCAAATTCTACACCATTGTGTACTTGTGTAACATCAGTTAACCTGTAGCTACCAAACTCGTCATCAGCAGTATCTAATAGACCATCAGCACCTGGTAACTCTTCACCAAAAGTTAAAAATCTGTTACCCCAATTAGATGAGTAAACATCAACATTAATTCTCCATTCACCCGCTTTAAATCTATAACCAGCTTCTAAACCTGTAATTTCTTCATTTTCGACATCAGGGGATACTATCTCATTAGAGTATAAGATATTTGTAAAAATATTATCTAAGAATGGTTGACGAGAAAAATAACCTGCATTACCAAAGATAGAATGCTCTTCGTTAATTTTATAAGCTAAACCTCCTTTTAAATTGTATCCAGTTTTAGTTATTTTTTCTGATTTACCTAAACCATCTCCAGTTCCTACAAACTTACCTTCTCTTTGATAAGATTGAGTCGATAAAGCTCCTTGAAAAAATGCAGAAAAACTATCGTTTTTATATTCAACTTGACCAAAACCTCCTAAATAGTTAATAGTCTCAGAGTAGTTTCTGTCATATCTTTGATCATCATCTGCATAATCAAATAGTGCTGACCATGGGTTAGCTTCAAAACTCTCAGTAATTACGTAATCACCTGGTCTATCAGTACGGAAGTTATCATTATAACCAGTTAAACCTAAATAGTCATTTATTTGTCTAAAGTGTTCTCCTTTATAAGTTCTTCCATCAACACCAATGTTAAATGACCAATTGTCATTCATTTCAACATTTAAGTTAGAAAGTAGACCATACCAGTTGTGGTTATTCACAGACGATCTTCTTAGGTAAGAATCTCCAAAGTTACCTACACCATCAGTAGCAGTATCAACATTGTTTTCTACAATTTGATCGAAATCAATTTCTCCATTCAAATCATTTCTTACTCTTCCTCTACCAAGACCTCCTGTTCCTCCACCACGTCCCCATGATGCATATAATACAGATGATAATTCCATTCCTTCCTTAATTTCATAATCCCAGTTTAAGTTTGCTACTGGTTTATGGTAGTAATTTCTTCTTTCAGTATAACGAGATCCTTCTAAGAAACCTGTATTTGGATTATATTTTTCACCAAACTCCTCATACTCCTCTAAATCACTAGAGAAATTTTGATCATGCCATTGTGGAGCTCCAGTTAACAAGAAGTTAAAAGTGTGCTCATCATTTGGCTTATATCCTACAGAGAATAAATAATTTTGTCCTTGACCTGCAGTACCAGCAGAATACTTTCTGTGTGCTTGCCAGTGGTCAACTAAAATTGTGTAAGCCCATCCGCTTTCTTTTAAACCTGAGCTATAAGAAGCTGTTGCTTTAGCGTAACTATCATTACCTCCTAAAAAACGGATAAAACCACCTTCTTTATTTTCTGTAGTTTTTGATACAATGTTTACTGTACCTCCAACTGAAGAAATAGCTAGTTTAGATGCTCCTAATCCACGTTGGATTTGAACAGCATTTGCAACATCACTCATACCAGACCAATTTGACCAGTACATTCTACCGTCTTCCATTCCATTAATTGGTTGACCATTTAATAAGTAACCTGTATTTACTTGATCAAAACCTCTTAAAAATATTTGACTATCACCAAATCCTCCAGCTTGATTAGATACGTATACAGATGGTGTGTTTTTTAAAGACTCACCAAATTCAACGTTACCAGCTGCTTTTAATTGAATGTCTTTCCCTCTAATAGTAGATACAGCTACTGGCGTTTGTCTACCAGCTGCTAAGTCAATTACTCCAGTTCCTACAATTACAACCTCATCTAAAGAGTTGTCAGAAAATAAAGATAAATTACCTAAATCAGTATCTCCGTTAAAAGACTTAGTAATTTTACCAAAACCTACATATGAGATTTCAATTACACCAGAACTTGACTGAGTAGTAAGTGAGAATGTACCATCAAAATCAGTAGTCGTTCCATTTGTCGTTCCTTTCTCAACAATTGTTGCACTAGGTAACGCAGAGTTTAATTCGGCATCCATTACTGTTCCCGTAACAGTACTTTGGGCCATTGTAAATGCAGTACACATAAATGCTACTGCAAAAAACATAACTTTAATTGTGTTTTTCATTTTGTTAATTTAAGATTTGTTTATTCAAATTCTTTTGCAAAAATACGACTAAATATAGTTGCAATATTAACTTAATGTTAACAAATACATTAACAGTAATTTTAACAAAACTGAATTATAACACGAAAAAAGGTAAGAAAATTCGTGATTATTAATTTTTACCTTAATTTTTTATATAATTCTAACAAATTAAGGGTGGAAACATCATGATTATCAAAATTAGCGTTGTCAAATTCTTTTAAAATTTTATTAGCTAATTGCTTCCCAAGCTCAACACCAAACTGATCGTAGCTATAAATATTCCAAATAATACCTTGTACAAATATTTTATGCTCGTACATAGCTATTAGTTTTCCTAAACTTTCTGGTGTTAGTTGTTCTATAAAAATTGTATTTGTAGGTTTATTACCTTCAAATACTTTAAAAGGAGTTAATTGTTTTATTTTTTCTGAAGAAATATTTTGAGATTCAAACTCAGCTTCAACCTCATCTTGAGTCTTACCGTTTAATAAAGCTTCAGTTTGCGCAAAAAAGTTAGACATTAACTTATCTTGGTGGTCTTGGTTACCATGTAGCGATTTTGCAAAACCAATAAAGTCTGCAGGAATTAGTTTAGTCCCTTGGTGGATTAACTGAAAAAAAGCATGTTGAGAGTTTGTCCCTGGTTCTCCCCAAATAATAGTTCCGGTTTGATAGTCTATTTTTGTACCATTACGATCTACACTTTTTCCATTGCTTTCCATTATACCTTGTTGTAAATAAGTAGCAAACTGTGTTAAGTATTGTGTGTAAGGTATAACAGCTTCGCTTTCGGCCTTAAAAAAATTATTGTACCAAACACTAAGTAACGCTAATATTACTGGAATATTTTTATCAAAATCTTCTGTTTTAAAATGCGTATCCATTGCGTTGGCTCCAGATAATAATGCATCAAAATTTTTGAACCCTATAGATAAACTTATGGTTAATCCTACTGCACTCCAAAGTGAAAAACGTCCACCAACCCAATTCCACATTGGAAATATATTGTCTTGATCAATACCAAACGTTTTAACTTTTTCAATATTAGTGGATACTGCAACAAAATGTTTTGCAACATCTTCTTGTTTAGCGTGCTCTAAAAACCATGTTCTTATAGTATTGGCATTAGATAACGTTTCTTGAGTTGTAAAGGTTTTTGAAACTATTACAAATAATGTCGTTTCAGGGTTTAGTGTTTTTAATACTTCATTTACATGATCACCATCTACATTACTAACAAAATGTGTTGTTAAGTGATTTTTATAATATTGTAATGAGTCTACTACCATAGCTGGTCCTAAATCGCTACCACCAATACCTATATTAACAACATCTGTGAATACTTTACCCGTAAAACCTTTAAGTTGACCTGAAATAATTTGATTTGAAAATGCTTCAATTTTCTCTTTTACTTCAAAAATTTCTGGTATTACATTTTTTCCATTCACTAAAACGGTATCTGTTGCTTTAGCACGTAAAGCTGTATGCAACACTTCTCTATCTTCTGTTTTATTTATTACTTCTCCTGAAAACTGTGCTAGTATAGCATCTTTTAGTTTAGTTTCTTCAGCTAATTCTAAAAGAAGTGTAATCGTTTCTGAAGTTATCCTGTTTTTAGAATAATCTACATAAAAATCTCCCCAATTAATAGTCATTTGATTTGCTCTGTCTTTATTTTGAGCAAATAACTCTTTCATTTTTAAATCTTTTGAAGCTTCAAAATGATCTTTTAATTTTTGCCAAGCTTTAGTGCTTGTTGGGTTGATTGAAGGTAGTGTCATGGTTAGTATATGTAATTAAATTTTCGGTACTGGTTTGTATATCTAAAATTTGCTCTTCTTCGATTGGAGAAACAAAATCTATTCCGTCTAATTGAATTTTAAGTGGTTCTATAAATTTTATGTACTCTGTTTTTAAACTGTCTGAAATAGGCTCTGCCTCAGGTAGTTTTTGCTTAAAGGGATCAACCTCTTTTCCGTTTTTCCAAAAACGATAACACACATGTGGACCAGACGTATTACCAGTCATACCAACATAACCAATTACATCACCTTGTTTTACAAAATCACCAACTTTAGCATTTCTTTTTTGCATATGAAAATACTTAGTTGTGTAAGTACTATTATGCTTAACTGCTACAAAATTACCTGCAGATTTACTGTAACGAGATTGTACCACTGTACCATTTGCAGTAGCCCTAATTGGTGTCCCTACATTTGCAGCAAAATCTGTCCCTCTGTGTGGACGCACACGATTACCGTATAAAGCAATCCTACGATTTAAATTGTATCTAGAAGAAATTCGCTTATACTCTACTGGTGCTTTTAAAAAAGCACGACGTAAATTTTTGGCGTCTTCAGAGAAGTAATCTTTTAGTCCTTTTACGGTATCTGTTTCAAACTCGAAAGCATAAAATGGCTCTCCATTATGTTGGAAGTAGGCAGCCTTAATATTATCTATTCCTGCATATATACTGTCATCAATATATTTTTCGGTATAAATAAGTTTGAATTTATCATTTTTTTGAAGCCTAAAAAAATCAATAGTCCACGCATATATATCGGACATTTTATAAGCTAACAATACACTTTTACCTTGTTTTGCTAAAGCTTCAGAAATATTAGATTCAATTACTCCTGAGACTTCCTTTTCTACAAATTTAATTGGCTTAGTGCTTGAGTAAGCATGTATTGAGTCTTGAAAGTTTATTACTACATAATCTGTTTTTGTAGGCTGGTAAATAAAACATTTAGGTTCTTGTAGCGAATCATTAGAACACAGTAACGTATAAGGTTTACCTACTTGCAGACGTCTAATATCAAAACTATCTTTTGTTTGCTCTGCTATTTGGAAAATTTTAGAGTAATCTATTTGATTACGTTGAAGAATCTCTCCAAAACTATCTCCTTTTTTAATAGTATCACGTTTAACAACGTAGTCTTCTAGTTTGAAACCAAATTCATAAACTTCTTCTGGCTCTTCAACTAATACTGTTTCAACTGGTTTTACTTTATCTTCTTTACAACTATATATTACTAATGTTAGTACAAGAAGTATTATACATTTTTGCCCCAATCTTGCAGTTCTTGTTTGCTCCATAAGTCTGGAAAAAATATTCGTCTTTGATATTTTGGATGCATATATTTTACCCATTCGCTTCCTCCTGTTGCTTCTGCAGTTTTACCACCTATATTTAGGTAATGATTTGCTGTGTTATAATGAGCCATTACCCAAGTAATATTTACTGTGTAATCGTAATGACGCATTGCTTTAATTAAATCTTGATCTTCTCTAACCTCTTGTGGCAATCCTTTAAAAATAGTCCACAAATTATGTGTGTTATAGAATTCTGCAAATCTAATAAATTCGTCTTTGTATTTGTCCTCAAAAACTGTTAATGTATAGCTTTTTTTACCGGTTTTGTAGTCTTTACCTGCAGCCTGCCAATATAAATGTTCAAAAGCGTGTTCAAAAGACGTATTTCTATCAATAGTATCTCTAAATCTATTGTCTATTAAATTGATTAATTCGGTTGAGGCAAATTCAATTTTTCTGTATTGAGCCGACTGAAACCCACTTGCTGGAGTCAATGTACTTCTAAATTTATTGTATTGCTCTACATCCATTCCGTCTTTCATGACAGTAAATGAAGAGGTTAATACATCAAAATAACGACTAATTCTCATGATTTTAGTTTCAAAAAAAGATGCTGAAATATTATCTTGTTTAGCCACTTGATCTATTTCCCATAAAATCATTTTAAACAACAACTCATTGACTTGATGGTACATTAAAAACACCATCTCATCTGGTAAAGTTGTACGCTGTACTTGTAAATTTAAAAGTGCATCCGTCTGAATATAATCCCAATAATCAATGGGTTTACTATGCAACAAACCATCTAAATGTGTATTTACATTTTGGTCCAATGCATTGTATTTATCTGTCAATTGGTCTGTTATATTCTTATCTATACTCATTATGTAATTAATCTACTATAATTTTAAAGCTATGCTTTAAACCCTTGTATGCCTCTAGATCTGCTCTTAAAGACCCAACTGCTAAATCTGCTTTTATACGTAAAGGTATTTTATTTTTGTCATTAGACACCCAAAGGGTTAAACTTTCTTCTTCTTTAAATACACGACCTGCCATTACGTATGGTCTAAACATCAAAGTTTCAACGGTTCCGAAGTTAGTCTCTAGATTTTCTTTTCCAAGGTATTTAAGTTTAAACCCATAGTTTTCTTCATCAAAAAACATATCTAATTTAATCTCATCACCTTTACTTAATGTTCTTGTGTCTAACTTATTTCTAAGATAATAAAAAGTAGACACCATGTCTTGTACCTTATCTTTTGTTGTTAGAGTCTTTTTAGTATCATGCTTTTTGTTATACACTAAAGCTGTTTTATTAGATTGATTAAAATCAATTTCGATATTCTTTTTATGACCACCTTCGTTAATTTTTCTTATAAATTTATAAGGTAATATGGTTTGTTTGTCAAAATAACTTTCATAACGATCTTCTACTTTAAAAAACCATTTTATCATACCTGTTGTCCAGCCTTTTCCAACTACATGAAATACCGGCTTACCATTTAAAGTCGTTTCTTTCACCTGCAATGTTGCATTACCAGCTTTTAAAAACCCACTGTAACTCATTTTAAACTTAAACCATTCGCCAGTTTTAAAAGCAGGTTCTTGTTGAACCGCAAAAGAGACACTTGCTGTAAATAATGCTAATATTATTAGTATTTGTTTTTTCATAACTCATGTAATTATATAGCTATTTGCAAACAGCTATGGATTGTTTAAAACTTAGATTACAATTACTATTCCAAAAATATAAAACAAAAATAAATATCACATCTAATATTCATTGACTTTTATTTATTAA
>NZ_BCBW01000040.1:0-140115 GCF_001315805.1 Olleya sp. ITB9 | reverse complement strand
AATAATATAATAATATATATATATATATATTTTTTTTTTGTTATTAAATTATGAATTCCTTAAAGCGTACCTCTTTTAGCTTGTTCTCTTTCAATAGATTCAAACAATGCTTTAAAGTTACCTGCACCAAAACCACGTGCTCCCATACGTTGTATTATCTCAAAAAATAAAGTTGGTCTATCTTCAACTGGTTTTGTGAAAATTTGAAGTAAATATCCTTCTTCATCAGCATCAATCATAATACCTAAACTTTTCAGTTTTTCGATATCTTCTTTTAACTCATGACTAAACTCTTCTAGCCTACCAGGTACAGACGTATAATACTCGTCTGGAGGTGTAGATAAAAATTCAACTCCGTTTGCTCTTAATTGAGACACTGTTTTTAATATATCATCTGTAGCAACAGCAATATGCTGTACTCCTGCACCTTCATAAAAATCTAAATACTCTTCAATTTGAGAACGTTTTTTACCTTCAGCTGGTTCATTAATTGGAAATTTAATTCGTCCGTTTCCGTTGGACATTACTTTACTCATTAAAGCTGAATATTCAGTATGTATTTGCTTATCATCAAATGACAAAAAGTTTTCAAATCCCATAACATCTTCGTACCATTTTACCCAAACATCCATTTGGTTCCAGCCAACGTTACCAACCATATGATCAATGTATTTTAAACCTGCAGTTGGTGGATTATAATCTGATTCCCATTTTTGAAATCCTGGTAAAAAAGCACCTTTATAATTTTTACGCTCTACAAACATGTGTACCGTTTCTCCATAAGTATAGATTCCTGCTCTTACAACCTCACCATGCTCGTCAGACTCTACAGTTGGTTCCATATAAGATTTTGCTCCTCTTGAGGTTGTTTCTTCATATGCTTTTCTTGCATCTTCAACCCATAACGCTACAACTTTGACACCATCACCATGTTTTACAATATGGTCGTTTATTGGTGACTTACTATTTAAAGGCGTTGTAAGCATTAACTTAATTTTATCCTGAGTTAAGACATAGCTTACCTGATCTGTAGATCCTGTTTCAAGACCTTTGTAGGCATGTGACTGAAACCCAAAAGCTGTTTTATAAAAGTGAGCTGCTTGTTTTGCATTACCAACATAAAACTCGACATAATCGGTCCCTAAAAGTGGTAAAAAATCTTGTGCACCTTCAAATATTTTTTCTAAACCGTAGTTTACTGATTCAATTTCTTTTTTACTCATAATAAGTATATATTTTGACAACCACTGTTGTGGTTAATTTTGTTTTTAATAATAAATAGTTTACCACTTTCGTGGAAATAAAAGCCTTACTCTAACCAAGATTTAAAGTAATCTTCATCTGCAATTTTCAAAGCCTCCTCAGTAACCATTAATGGTTTAAACGTATCAACCATTACTGCTAACTCGTCTGTTTTAACTTTACCTATACTACGCTCTGTTGCTCCTGGATGTGGACCATGAGGTATTCCTGCAGGATGCAAGGATATGTGACCTGCGTCAATATCGTTACGTGACATAAAATCTCCGTCTACATAATATAAAACCTCATCACTATCTATATTGCTGTGATTGTAAGGCGCTGGAATACTGTCTGGATGATAGTCATATAACCTTGGCACAAAACTACATACAACAAAGGCATCTGTTTCAAAAGTTTGATGCACTGGTGGTGGTTGGTGAATACGACCTGTTATAGGCTCAAAATCATGTATTGAAAATGCATAAGGATAATTATATCCATCATAACCAACAACATCAAAAGGATGCGTTGCATACACCATTTCAAAAATATCATCTTGCTTTTTGACTTTTATTAAAAAGTCTCCTTTTTGATTGTGTGTCTCTAGCTCTTGTGGTTGTCTTAAATCACGCTCGCAAAATGGAGAGTGCTCTAGCAATTGACCAAACCAATTGCGATAACGCTTAGGCGTGTAAATTGGTCTTTTAGACTCGACAATAAACAACCTATTGTCTTCTGTGTCAAAATCCATTTTATAAATGACACCTCTTGGGACTAATAAATAGTCTCCATATTTGAAGTCTAAATTACCTAAATGTGTACGTAACTTACCTGTCCCTTTATGAACAAAAATAAGCTCGTCTGCATCTGTGTTTTTATAAAAATAATCTTTTGTTGATTGTTTTGGTGCTGCCAAAATAATACTACAATCGCTATTTATTAATACAGTTTTACGCGACTCTAAATAATCGTTTTCTGGTTTTACTTGAAACCCTTTTAAACGATAGGATTGTATATGATTTTTTTTAGCAATTTTTGGTGCTACACTGTATTGCTTTTTTATGGCTTTAACTTGTGTTGGTCTATGCTCATGGTATGAGTTTGTAGACATACCGTCAAAACCTATGGTACCAAATAACTGCTCTGCATACAGTGAACCGTCTGGTTTTCTGAATTGTGTGTGTCTTTTTGGTGGAATGTTTCCTAGTTTATGATAAAATGGCATTTTTTTGAATTTTTAAATTGAAAAAATAACGTCTAAGAATTTTGTGACGCTTTACTAAATGCTTAACAAGGAAGATAGATCATTCTGGATTACGCTTAATCAAGAATTTTAAATGAGATAATAAATCGCTCCAAATTGTCTTCATAATCTAACAAATATCGTAAAATTTTACGAGTATAGAAAAGGTTTTAACTTTGTTTACCTGTCTATGCGTCTTGCCCTGCGTTAAGGGTAGTAATGGCATCCTTTTTTTGCTTCCATATAAGGCAAAAAAAGATATAATGGATAACCTGATTACCTGTAATACCCTAAAAGTATTACAGGTAAAACGCCCAATTAAAACCAATACCCTAAATTAAAAAACCAATAACTTTGTTTGGTATCTGGTGAGTATGAGTATTTAGCCTCGATTGGACCAAGAAAAGACTCTAATGAATAACCTAAAGCAAATCCTGAATAATCTGGTAACGAAAACCAATCTGTTGAATCAAACATCCTATCTTCAACGTTTGCAAAATTTGCCGAAAATATCAAGTGGTTTTTTGGCAGGAAATGATAATCTAAATCTATCCTTGATTTTAAATATGAATCTGCTGATATACTTAAAAAATCATAGCCATAAAATGGTTTAAAATTATTGATGAAATTATTTCCGTATCCTCCTAAAACAAAATCTAAAAATTGGTTGGCTTTTGGGTTTATTTTAAACCCTCCGTCTGTGGTGATATTTAGAGACAATTTATCTGTTGCTTTGAAAGCGTAACCTAGCTCTGCCTTTAGGATTGTAAAAGGAGAGAATGAGCTTGAAAAATCTGTTGAATACAGATAATAGTTTCCTTCTGCAGAGAAAAACATCCCGTTGGTTGGAAAGTACTTACTGTCATAGGTATCAAACTTTAAGGCTCCGAATAGACTGACGTAATTACTGTTTTCAAAAACGGTTTCGGTTTGATTATCTGAGGATAGAATGGTTTCTGTTGTTACTTTTAACTTTTTATGCTCAACACCTAATGATAATGCTAAGTCATTACGAAACAGGGTTTGCACATAAAATTGGGTGTTAAAATCTGAGAGCTCAGCATCTATTTTGTTTAATCCTGACGATAAACTTTCAGTAGGTGTTAAAAAAGCGTCTGCAACAACACCTTGATTAAACTCGTTATACCTTGATTTTAAACCGACACTCCAATAAATACCTTTATCGATAAAATAATCAAAATTATATCTTACATGGTCACCAATAATTAAATCTAAGGAAGCGACATCGTTTTTTAGTAAAAATCTGTTTTTTGTGATGTTTGCTAAAATGGCACTTTTGTATAGATCATCATAATGCAATCCTAGCTTTAAAAATGTTGTTTTTTTAGTTTCGGTAACTTTTGTGACTAACTTATAAGCATTGCCTTGTTCTGGTTTAAGCTCGTAAAAAAAGCTGTCAAAATTATTAGTACCAACAATATTATTTGTGCCTTCAAATAAATCTTTATATGCTATTTTACTGTATGGTCTGATTTTAAGCTTACCTAAAATATAGGATCTTGTGTACCTTTCCATACCATGTGTTTCTATATAATTTATTTGTAAACTATCTGGTGTGTTTGCTACATGTTTTTTAGATGGCTTAGTATGTTGCTTAGATTGTAATTGCTTTAAGTCTTCAATATTCTGCATTGCTGCTTTAAGACCATTTTCTATAATTTGACGACCATCATCAAAGGATACAACTGTAAATTTAGTGATATCTGGTTTGATATAAATATCAGTCTTTTTAGACTTTTTTTTCATATCATTGATGGTTCTAAAATTATTTATTTGAAATAAAATTTGAGGTGCCGAAGACAGATCTGTACGATTAGCTAATCCATCTTGGACATCTACACCAATAATTACATCTACGCCTTTTTCTTTTAATTCTTTTAATGGATAATTATTTACTACTCCTCCATCTATTAATAAATCCTCATCAATTTCTACTGGCTTAAACAACGAAGGAAAGGTTCCGCTTGCCCTAACTGCTTGTGGTAAATTACCTTCGTCTAAAATTATTTGTTGACCTGTTTCTACGTTTGTTGCAATACAGAAAAAAGGGATGGGTAATTTAGAAAAATCATTTTGGTCACTCACATGCAACATTAACTTAGTTAATAAGTTAAATATGTTTTGACCTTTAGACAATGCAGATGGAAGTTTTACTTTTAAATGATCAAAAGGGAGCGTTATTGCATAGCGCTCTGAAATTTCTCTTTCATAGGTTGATTTTGCTGACCTTGGTATATTATCGCTAATAAGATCGTCAAAATTAACTGTTTTAAAAATCGAATCTAATTGCTTTCCTGAATAGCCCGAAGCGTATAAAGACCCAATGATTGCTCCCATACTTGTACCTGCAACATAATCTACTTTGATATCCAGACTATCTATAACTTTTAGCACACCTATGTGTGCAAAACCTTTGGCTCCACCACCACTTAAAACCAACCCAACTTTTGGGTTTTCTGGTATGCTATCCATTTTTTGCTGTGCAGTAACGGTATTTACTACAGTAAAACAGATTATAAGAATTATTAGGTAATGTTTCATTCTTTATGATAATAGTTATAAATTTTAGAAGCTTTGGACACTCCAACAACATCTTCTAACTCGTCAATTTTAGCATTTGAAATACGTTTTGCGGATTTAAATACTTTTAATAATTGTACAATTGTTTTTTCTCCAATTCCAGGAATGGTTTCCATTTCTGTATTTAACGCTTGTTTACTTCGCCTGTTACGATGATGCTCTATACCAAATCTATGGGCTTCATTACGTAATTGCTGAACGATTTTAAGTGTCTCGGATTTTTTATCTAAATATAAAGGAATTGGATCCTCTGGATAAAATAATTCTTCTAGTCTTTTGGCAATACCTATAATAGCTATTTTACCTCTTAAGTCTAATGCATCTAAACTTTTTAACGCAGAAGACAATTGCCCTTTACCTCCATCAATAATGATTAATTGTGGTAAGGGTTGATTTTCTTCAAGTAATCTTTTATAACGTCTAAAAACGACTTCTTCCATAGATGCAAAATCATCTGGACCTTCAACTGTTTTTATATTAAAATGACGATAGTCTTTTTTACTTGGCTTACCGTTTTTAAACACAACACAAGCTGCAACTGGATTGGTACCTTGAATGTTTGAATTATCAAAACACTCAATATGTCTAGGCTCTTCACTTAAACGTAAATCTTGTTTCATTTGTGCCATTATACGATTGGCATGTCTATCTGGATCTGTTATTTTTACTTGTTTAAAACGCTCAAGTCTGTAATATTTAGCGTTTCTTATGGATAAATCTAAAATATGCTTTTTATCTCCTAACTGAGGGACTGTTACTTTAATATCTTCTCCAATATTAACTTTAAAAGGCACAAATATTTCTTTTGAGTTAGAGTTGAATCGCGCTCTTATTTCTATTATCGCTAATTCTAGAAGCTCTTTGTCTGTTTCATCTAACTTCTTTTTAATTTCTAGAGTATGAGATCTTATTATTGAGCCATAAGAAAGTTGCAAAAAATTAATGTATCCATGACCAGCATCACTGACAATAGAAAACACATCTACATTACTAATTTTAGGATTAACTATTGTAGATTTTGCTTGATAGTTCTCTAAAACTTCAATTTTTTCTTTTATTCGCTGTGCTTCCTCAAATTCTAAATTTTCAGCAAACTGTTTCATTTGCAACCTAAATTGCCCTAAAGAGTCTTTAAAGTTTCCTTTTAATAGTTCTCTAATAGCTTTAATGTTTTCGTCATAAGACGCCTCTGTTTGGTAATCTTCACATGGACCTTCACAGTTTCCTAAATGATACTCTAAACAAACCTTATATTTACCTGATTCTATTTTGCTTTGTGATAAGTCAAAATTACAGGTTCTAAGCTGGTATAAACCACGTATTAAATCCAATAAAGTATAAACGGTTTTCACACTAGTATATGGTCCAAAATATTCGCTTCCATCTTTTATATATCTTCTAGTTTGGAAGACTCTTGGAAAACGTTCTTTTTTAATACAAATCCATGGGTAACTTTTATCGTCTTTTAATAAGACATTATATCTTGGCTTATGTTTTTTTATTAAGTTGTTTTCTAGCAACAAAGCATCTGTTTCTGTCTTGACAACAATGTGCTTCATACTAGCAATACGCTTAACTAAGACTCTAGTTTTTCCGTTATCATGATTTTTAGTAAAATAAGAACTTACACGTTTTTTTAGGTTTTTAGCTTTTCCTACGTATATTATAGTGCCTTCAGCATCAAAGTATTGATAAACACCAGGAGAATCTGGTAAAGTTTTTAGTTGTATATCAAGTGGTGTTTGGCTCATTATAACATTAAAAATCTAGTGTAATTTAAAGTTAACCAAAGGTAATTATTTAAAAACAACTATCCCTTTTTACCATAAATTTTAACCTAAAAATAAAATTATAATATTGACTTATTCATTACCTTGCATCTCTTTTTAAACCTAAAAAATGACTAAAAAAACACTAGGTAGAACGGACAAAATCGACTTCCCAAAATTAGATTTATTTGAAGTAGATTGTAAAATAGACACTGGTGCGTACACCTCTGCCATACACTGCTCAAAAGTAGCTGTAAAAGACGATGGTTTGCACTGTACTTTTTACAGTAAAGGCCACCCAAATTTTAATAGCAAAACCAAAGTTTTTAAGGACTATACTTTTACAGATGTAAAAAGTAGCAATGGTTTTGTAGAAAACCGATACAAAATAAAAACTGATGTTGTATTTTTTGGTAAAACATTCAAGATTAACTTAACTTTAAGCACAAGAGACGATATGAGATTTCCGGTTTTAATTGGAAGACAATTTTTAAAACGTAAATTTCTAGTCGATGTAGACATACTAAACCAATCCTTTAACCATAATAACTAACAATGAACATTGTAATTTTATCCAGAAATGCTAATTTATACTCTACAGATCGCTTAGTAGAAGAAGGCGAAAAAAGAGGTCATAAAATTGAAATAATAGATCCTTTAAAATGTGATATTATTATTGAAAAAGAAAAACCTTCTATTTACTACAAAGATCGATATTTAGATTACGTTGATGCCATTATACCACGCATTGGAGCTTCAGTTACATTTTATGGCTGTGCTGTTGTTAGACAATTTGAAATGATGAATGTCTTTACCACTGCATCTTCTGACGCCATTTTACGATCAAGAGACAAACTAAAAAGCTTACAACGTCTTAGTAAAGCTGGAATAGGAATGCCAAAAACGGTATTTACTAATTATTCCAGAGATGTTGAGGAAGTTATTGAACATGTTGGAGGTGTCCCTGTTATTATAAAATTACTTGAAGGAACACAAGGTCTAGGTGTTGTTTTAGCAGAATCTAAAAATGCTGCCGAATCTGTTTTAGAAGCCTTTAATGGTCTTGAGGCTAGAGTAATTGTTCAAGAATTTATTGCCGAAGCTAAAGGTGCGGATTTACGTGCTTTAGTTGTTGACGGAAACGTTGTTGGCGCAATGAAACGCCAAGGTAAAGAAGGAGAATTTAGATCCAACTTACATCGTGGTGGAAATGCTGAAATTATTAAATTAAGCGAAGCAGAATTGTTAGTTGCTCAAAAAGCTTCAAAAGCCTTAAAACTTCCTGTTTGCGGTGTGGATATGTTACAATCTGAAAGAGGTCCTTTATTATTAGAAGTAAACTCTAGTCCTGGATTAGAAGGAATTGAGAATGCTACCGGAAAAAACATTGCCAAAAGCATTATGACTTATATAGAAAGAAATTACAAGTATTAAATATGAATAATAACGACGTTTTAGAAATTTTAGGTGAAACTATCAAACCTGGACAAAGTGCAGAAGTTAGTTTTAACGTTGCCAAATTACATACAAGGACACCTGTAGATGTACCTATAATTATTGAACGCTCAAAAAAACCAGGACCTACAGTATTGTTTACTGCTGGTATCCATGGTGATGAAATTAACGGAACAGAAATTGTCCGTCAATTAATATCTAAAGGCATTAATAAACCCAAAATTGGAACCACTATTTGCATACCAGTTCTAAATATATTTGGTTTTATAAACATGGAACGTGCTTTTCCTGATGGACGCGATTTAAATCGTGTGTTTCCAGGACATAAAAACGGATCTTTAGCTAGTCGTGTTGCTTACGAATTAATTAATGAAGTTATACCACATGTAGATTTTATAGTTGATTTTCATACTGGTGGAGCTTTACGTTTTAATGCACCACAAATACGAATTGAACAAGGCAACGAAGATGATGATATAATGGCTGAAATTTTTGGAGCACCATTTATATTGTACTCGAAAAATCTAAATAAATCTTTTAGAAATGCCTGCAATAAATTAGGCAAACCTATTTTACTTTATGAAGGTGGAAAATCGTTTTATTTAGATAATACTGTAACTAACACAGGTGTTAATGGCGCAAAACGCATACTAAACCACTTTGGTATGTTGCGTCGTCAATTTAAAGTGTCAGAACCTAAAAAAGAATGTGTAAAAATCACTGATAGTTCTTGGCTTAGAGCTAAGCATTCTGGAATGTTTAAAGCAACCGTTAAATTAGGTGTGGAAGTTAATGTTGGTGACGATATTGGCAATATTACAGATCCTTATGGTAAGTTTAATCATTTTGTCAAATCAAAACATGCTGGTTATGTCATTAACATCAATCAAGCTCCAATTGTATATCAAGGTGATGCTTTGTTTCATGTGTCTACAGAAGTTTTAACATAAATAACAATGAAAAAAGCTAAATTAAGACCACATTATAAAGCTTTAAGAAGCCAATTAACTACAGATCAAATTGATGATTTTAGCATGGCTATTGCTAACCAATTAATAGGCTTACCCATTTGGAATCATAGTTTTTACCACTTGTTTTTAACCATTGAAACACAGCAGGAAATTAACACCGATTTTATACTAAACATCTTATCTGGAAAAGATAAAAACATTGTCATTTCTAAAAGTGATTTTAAAACTAATACTCTGGATAATTTTTTATTAACAGATAACACAACACTTAAACTTAACGCTTATAACATACCAGAACCAGTCGATGGAATTGAAATTGCAGATTCTAAAATTGAAGTTGTTTTTATTCCGTTGTTAGCATTTGATTTAAAAGGAAATCGAGTTGGATACGGAAAAGGATTTTACGATAATTTTCTAGCTAAATGCAAACCGGAAACCTTAAAAATAGGTTTGTCTTTTTTTGAAGCAGAAACAACCATTGAAGATGCTTTTGAAGACGACATCCCATTAGATATGTGTGTCACACCAAAACAGGTTTATACATTTTAAGCGTCTTCTTTTTTAGGAAACGCCTTACCATTAAAAAATATTAATATCCCAAAACCTATACTTATAGCTACATCTGCGATATTAAAAACAGGTTCAAAAAACGTAAAGTAATCTCCTCCAATTACCGGTATCCATTCTGGAAGGTAACCTTTCCATAAAGGCAGATATAACATATCTACAACTTTACCATGCAGTAGACTGTCATAACCTTCAGGTGGTAAAAAACTAGCGACTTGAGACAAACTATCATCAAATAAAACTCCATAAAATATAGAATCTAATATATTACCTAAGGCACCTGAAAAAATAAATACTAGGGCTAAAACTAACGTTTTTGATTGTTCTTTTTTAATTGTGTTAACCAACCAATAACCAATGCCAACTATAGCAAACACCCTAAAAACTGTCAAACATAATTTAGCTGTACGATCTGAAATAAAAGGAAGAATATCGCTAAGTTTAGTACCCCAAGCCATACCACTATTTTCAATAAAATATATTTTAAACCAGTTAAACACTGCATAATCTTCACCTAAAACAAAGTGAGTTTTAACGTATATTTTACTTATCTGATCAATAAGCAAAATTGAAATAATTAAAAGAGAGGCTTTTTTTAAATTCATAAATAATAGGACACTTAAACTTATTAAGTGTTGTAAAAGTTAGCTAGTTAACATGACAAAAATAGACTTAATTTTTGATTTTGGAGACATGGATGTTTCCATTAATAGAATGGCAGTTAATATTAAACTTTCCGTATTTAAATTGATTTAATTGCACAACTCCAGTTTTACTAAACGCTGTAACCTCAGCATTATTGGTCTGAACTGTAATATTACCGTCAATAGTATTAATAGTTGCATTACCTAAAAATTGTTTTAGACTGCATTCACCTTGATTAGACTCTACAAACACATAATTGTATTCTCCTACAACATGTACAGATGCTATATCACTTTTAACATCCAAAATCATATGTTTTGGCACTGAAAGATCATACTCAACAGACAAAACTTTATGCGCACTTAACTTATCGTTATTATTTTTAAACAATGGTTGATAAGCTGAATTTATAAACAAAGTTTCAGATGAAATACTGTCCAAAATCACTAAATGCTGTGCGTTTTCACCTTCTATTCTAGCTTTTAAGCTTAAGGTTTTAGAAGAACTATTTTTGACATTAATTTTAAATACACCTTCAGCAGAAATATTCACCGTTTTAACTGCTGTAGCTTCCCATGTTTTTTCTTTGCTTATTTGAGCATATAAAAAACTAGTAAACAATAAAAGTGATAGTGTTATTTTAAGTTTCAAAAAAATCTTGTATTTATTATAAACACAAAACGCTTCAAATTAATTTGAAGCGTTTTGTTTAGTGATTGCCTTATTATAAAGCATTATTATGACTGTTATGCAACCTTATTTTTGCATGTTTTTGGCTTCTATACTTAACGTTGCATGTGGTACTAACTCTAAACGTTTTGGGTTTATAAGTTTACCTGTTACACGACAAATACCGTAGGTTTTGTTTTCAATTCTAATTAAGGCATTTTTTAAATCACGTATAAACTTTTCTTGTCTGATTGCTAAAGCTGAGTTTGACTCTTTACTCATTGTCTCACTACCTTCATCAAACGCTTTAAACGTTGGTGATGTATCATCTGTACCATTATTATGGTCGTTAACATAGGCACTTTTAATTAACTCTAAATCGTGCTTAGCTTTTTCAATTTTATCTTGAATTAGCGTTTTAAATTCTGCTAATTCTTTATCAGAATATCTTTCGTTTATATCTGTTGCCATAATTTTAGTTTTTTTGAATAAATAATTTGGTATTTACATCATCAAAAGCAATTTCTATACCACTATTTAATTGATTAATAATTTTTAAATCATCCGTTAAGGTTTCTGCCTTAATATAATCTAAATTAGCTTGTACTGCTTGCACAATATTTTGGTCTTCTTGAAGCTGTACCGTAATCCTATCGGTTACTTCAAATCCTGAATCTTTACGCAAGTTTTGAATACGGTTTACTAGCTCTCTAGCAATACCTTCTTCTTTTAATTCTGGACTTATAGTCACATCTAAAGCAACCGTAACATTACCTTCGTTTGCAACTAACCATCCTTCAATATCTTGAGATGTAATTTCTACATCATCACGTTGTAATGTAATACTTTTTCCGTTACAATCGACATCTATCTCTCCTTTTTGTTCAACAATTTTGATGTCTTCAGCAGTCATTTTATTTATGGCTCCTGCTATAACTTTCATGTCTTTACCAAAACGTGGTCCTAATGCTTTAAAATTAGGTTTAATTTGTTTTACTAATATATCTGATGCATCAGCTAGCAATTCAATTTCTTTAATATTAACCTCGTGCTTAATAAGGTCTGATACTGCTAAAATTTCTTCTTTTTGTTGTTCTGACTCCACAGGTATCATAATTTTCTGCAAAGGCTGACGTACTTTTATTTTTTCTTTAGCTCTTAACGATAATACTAATGAAGATATTGTTTGCGCATTCTCCATCTTACGTTCCAGTGACTTATCTACAATAGTTTCATCATATTTTGGAAACTCAGCCAAATGTACACTCTCAAATGCTTCTGATTGTGTTGTTTTTGTTAAGTCTATGTAAAGTTTATCCATGAAAAATGGAGCAATTGGAGCACCTAATTTTGCAATGGTCAACAAACAAGTGTATAATGTTTGGTAAGCTGAGATCTTATCTATCTGATAGTCGCCTTTCCAGAAACGTCTTCTGCTTAACCTTACAAACCAATTACTTAAATAATCTTGTGTAAAATCTGAAATAGCACGTGCTGCTTTAGTAGGCTCGTATTCGGCATAATACTCATCTACTTTTTGGATTAACGTATGTAACTCTGATAAAATCCAACGGTCTAATTCTGGTCGATCAGCCAGTGGAATTTCCGCTTCAGCGTATGTAAATTTATCTAAATTTGTGTATAAGCTGAAGAATGAATACGTGTTATATAATGTCCCGAAAAACTTACGTTTTACTTCTTCAATACCTTCTAAATCAAATTTTAAGTTATCCCATGGATTGGCATTGGCAATCATGTACCAACGTGTTGCATCTGGCCCATAAGTTTCTAAAGTTTCAAAAGGATCTGTAGCGTTACCTAAACGCTTAGACATTTTTTGTCCGTTTTTATCTAGTACTAATCCGTTTGACACTACATTTTTATAGGCAACCGAGTCAAATACCATAGTTGCTATAGCGTGTAATGTATAAAACCAACCTCTAGTTTGGTCTACACCTTCTGCTATAAAATCTGCAGGAAAGGCTTTATTATCATCAATTTTATCTTTATTTTCAAATGGATAGTGCCATTGTGCATAAGGCATTGATCCAGAATCAAACCATACGTCAATTAAGTCACTTTCACGATGCATTGGTTGTCCATTTGGAGAGACTAATACAATATCATCAACAATATTTTTATGTAAATCTAACTTTGCATAGTTTTCTTCAGAATTATTACCAACTTCAAAGTCTTCAAAAATATCTTTAGCTAAAACGCCTGCTGAAACTGCTTTTTGCATTTCGGCTTTAAGCTCTTCAACAGATCCTACACATATTTCTTCTTTTCCATCTTCTGTTCTCCAGATAGGTAATGGAATTCCCCAATATCTAGATCTTGATAAGTTCCAGTCATTAGCGTTTGCTAGCCAGTTACCAAAACGACCTGTACCTGTAGATTTAGGTTTCCAGTTAATGGTGTCATTATTAGCCACCATTTTATCTTTAACATCAGTCACTTTAATAAACCAAGAATCTAATGGATAGTATAAAATTGGCTTATCTGTACGCCAGCAATGTGGATAGCTGTGTTTATATTTTTCAACCTTAAATGCTTTATTTTCTTCTTTTAACTTAATCGCTAACTCAACATCTATTGAGCGTTCTGGAGCTTCGCCATCAGTATAATATTCGTTTTTGACGTATTTACCACCAAATTCACCCATTTCTGGTCTAAACTTACCTTGTAAATCAACTAAAGGCACTAAATTACCATTATCGTCTTTTACCAATAATGGAGGGATTTCTGGAGTAGATTGCTTAGAAACCAAAGCATCATCTGCACCAAATGTTGGAGCTGTGTGCACTATACCTGTACCATCTTCAGTAGTAACAAAATCACCAGCAATTACCCTAAATGCATCTTGAGGATTGTCATTTGGTAATGCGTATTGTAATAATTGTTCGTATTTAATACCAACTAGGTCGTTACCTTTAAATTCTTTTACAACGTAGTATGGTATTTTTTTATCACCATCTTTATACTCTAATAATTGTGGTTTAGTTTCTACTTTATCAAATTTCCCATCAAATTGCTTATTAACTAGCGCTTTAGCTAAAACAACATTGATTGGTTTAAATGTGTATTGATTATAAGTTTCGACTAAAACATAGTCAATTTTAGGACCAACTGTTAATGCTGTATTACTTGGTAAAGTCCAAGGTGTTGTTGTCCAAGCTATAAAATGAATATCACCTTCGTTTTGTAAAAAATCTGGCAATGTGTTTTCAATTGCTTTAAACTGAGCAACTACTGTAGTATCTGTTACGTCTTGGTATGCACCTGGTTGATTAACCTCATGTGAGCTTAACCCTGTACCAGCTTTTGGAGAATACGGTTGAATAGTATACCCTTTGTACATTAGCTTTTTAGAGTAAATTTGCTTTAAAAGCCACCAAACAGTTTCCATGTATTTAGGCTCATAGGTTACATATGGATCATCCATATCTACCCAATATCCCATTTTTTGAGTCAGGTCATTCCATACATCTGTGTAACGCATTACTGCTTTACGACAAGCTGCATTATAATCCTCTACCGAAATTGTTTTACCTATATCTTCTTTGGTAATACCTAGTTCTTTTTCTACACCAAGCTCTATTGGTAATCCATGCGTATCCCAACCTGCTTTACGCTTAACTTGAAAACCTTTCATGGTTTTGTAACGCGGAAAAATATCTTTTATAGCGCGTGCTAAAACGTGATGTACACCTGGTAAACCGTTAGCTGAAGGCGGTCCTTCAAAAAACACGAAAGGTTCTGCGTCTTCACGAGTTGTTACACTTTTTTCAAAGATGTTATTGTCTTTCCAATATTTAAGAATTTCTTCTGCTACGTTTGGTAAGTTAAGTCCTTTATATTCAGTGAATCCTGTGCTCATTTTTTCAAATTTCGTTATAGACTCGCGAAATTAATGAATTCTGTTTAAAACTCTGTTTTTTGAGCATAAAAAAAGCTCAAACACTAATGTATTGGAGCTTTAAAAAGTATTGTAATTATATTTTCATTAATTTTTTAGACGCTATTGTTTTATTACCTTCTAATATTGAAACAAATACACACCATTATTTAACTGACTTAATTGATTAAATGTCAAACTATTTTGATCTGTATTTAATGCTACTAAAGCTATGTTTGTAAAATCAGAATAAGCTTTGTTTCCTGAAGTGTTATTAGTGAATATGACATTCTCAATTTATTGAACATGAGCTTTATGACTATTAGACGCACAATAAGATTGACAAATAACACTTACTTGTGTTGTATAATTAGTACTTGATTATAATATCTGAAAAACAGCTTAATTGTTAATATCTAAAGATATTAATGTTCAAATTTAAAACCTTTCAATTTAGTACTATATTTGACAAGTTACCTTTAAAATTATCTAATAGTAACTTACTATTAGCAACTATACTAAAACCCTGAAAACCACTGTATATTTTCATTTAAAGTAATTTGAAATTTAATGGGGTGATTATTCAATTATAATTTTCTTGTTTACTACAGTATCATCATCAGTTTTTAAAACTATAACATACATACCTGTACTAGTATTATTTAATCTAATACCATTTTGTAAATCCGCAGCTTTTACGTCTTGTAGCTGAAGTATTTTTTGTCCTAATGAATTAAAAACAGTTAAGCTCTTAAGATCTTGATTTAATTGTTTTACAAACAACTTATCTTCATTAGAACTGAAATAAATAATTGCATTATCACTAATATTAAAGTGATCGTTACTTAAGGTTTCGGCTTGCTGAAACACAATATCAAATCTATCTGAAAATTCTCCTTGTTGAGATGTAAAATCATATCCTTGATCTTGTGACAAGTCAAAATAGGTTCCTGTAAAATTGTCTAATAAAAATACTGGTTGATCTGATGGAAAATCTACAAACTCTGTTGCTTTAATATTATAAACGCCATTACCATCTGCTATAAAATTCAAATCCACTACCTTATCTGGTGTTATATCCGAATAAGCTTGAAGTACCATTTTATGTGTCTCTAAAACCATTAATAAATCATTACTAAAAGTTTCATATGCTTTTGCATCGTATCCGTAATCAAAATCATCCTGTGTAATATTACTAAAACCCATTACAATTTCTCTTCCTAAACCATCAGCAGTAGTTAATTGAAGTCTCATTTTTTTGATGATATCTTCTGACGTAGTCGATGATGTTGTATTTATGTCAGTATTTTGAGATTGTCTAAAAAAGACCGTTTCATTAGCTGCTTCGGTTTTAAATACACGTTGCGAATTTAAAAACTTAACATCACCATCGTTAACAATTTCTACCACAAAACCTTGAGCTACTGGTAAAAATGTTGTTGGTGTTTTTGTTCCTTCAGCAGCTCCACCACCACTTTCAGTTGAATCTCCATTTAAACCGATAAATTGATATGCTTTAACACCTGCAAGATTATTTACTGTTGCGTAACCTCCTTGATATTGATTTAAAACATGCGTATCTCCAGCCCATTGTTCCCATAAATAAACTTCGCCACTAATAACAGCACTATTATCTGCAATAAATGATGCTACACTTATTGCTGAAGGATAAGGATTACCTAATACTGAAGTTGTTCTTGTTGATCCTCCTATCGAACCTGGTCCTCCTGAGTCTGTAGCACTGATTACAACCGTTCCGTTATTTGGCTTTCCTTCAAATAAATATTGAAAATCTGCAGTACCGACTCCAACACCTTTATGAATATAACCAAATCCTGTTGGTATGTCATCTGTTTCGCTGATGTTTAACCAATTATAATATGAAAACCCATTTTGATAAGTATATGTCCAATACGTACTTAAACTACCTACTTGATCATAACTTGTGGTAAACGGTATTGCTATTCCAGAACCATCTTTTAACATATCTAAATTAAAAGGAGTGTTATTAGGGTTAGTTGTTGTTGTATTATTATCTACAATGGAAGTTGCTCCTAAAGCACCTACTGGTGTTCCCCAATAATTATATCTGTATTTATTAGCGTACCCTTCTTGTCTTCTTAAAATCTTTCCTTGTGATCCTGTTACTAAATCACTAGTTATAGATTGAATTAATTGTGAATCACTTGGTAAATCTAATGTTCCGTTTAACTCTAAATACCATGAGTTATCCACAAAATTATCTCCTGACAAGCTTAGCGTTTTATTGGATTGAATTACTAAACCTAAATTAGTATGTGATGCAGTTGTTGAAATATTATTATTAATTTCTACAATACTCCAGTCTTTATTATTAGCCACAATATCTATATCCCAAACATTACCATATTGCCAATTTGAACTTGTTGTCCAAGGTCCATCCTGAATGGTTTTGTAAGGTAAAGGAGCCGTTTGAAAATAAATATCTTTGATATTATATAATTTAGCTCCTGTAACTTGATCTATTGTTGGTGTTACTTTATTATCAGTTATATCATCTTTATAACTATCCATTTTATAATAACGCACTAAATTAGACCCAATAGCATTTGTTGATATATCTTTAGGAATTATTTTTCCTTGATTAAAACTTTGATTTTCGTCTAACTCTTGATAAACCGTACGCTGTACTTCTTCTTCAGTTAATGCAATATTAAACACTCTAACCTCATCAATTTCTCCATGGAAATAATTACCATCAACATTAGATAATTTCCCGATAGTAAAATTTGAAGCATCAGAATTAACACCTCCAGAACCTAATGGTGCTCCTTGAGCTTCACCATTTACGTATAAAATTGTTTCAGACCCGTTTGTAGTAGCTGACAAATGCACCCAAATATTATTTGTTACAATATCTGAAGATGTCAATACTACACCTCCATTTAACACAACAGAAACAGAGTTATCTGCATCATTAACAATTAAGTAAAAATTACTTTGCCCAGCAACAACTCTATTATTATTTAACGTATTATCTCCTTCAGACTTAATCCAAGCCATAATTGAAGCATTTCCACTTGAAATAACATTATTATCTTCTACATAATCATTACGTCCGTCAAAAAACAAACTAAATGAATCATTTAAATCTAAAGGAGAACCATAAACACTATTATTAGTATCAAAAGCATCTAATAACCCATCATTATCAACATCTGAATTACCGTCAATTATACCATCATTATTAGTATCTAAGCTCGCATATATACTATAACTGATATCACTTCCATTTGAAGTATCGTTACTAGCATCATTACTATCTATGTCTAAGTAATTAGGTATACCATCACCATCAGAATCTAAAGGAATATCATAACTAAATGTACCATGATCTGAATCAAAAGCACCATCTACATCATTGTCATTATTATCAACAATAGGTAATAAACCATCTCCATCTTGATTATCTTGTGTATTATTTATTACCGTATCTTGATAATCTGATCCATCTCCGACACCATCTCCATTTACATCAACATCTCCTTGTCCATTATATTCAACACTATCAAAAACTCCGTCATTATCACTATCCAAATCTATGTGATTAGGTATTCCGTCTCCGTCACTATCTAAAGGTGTTAATCCTTCATAAGCATCATGCATCCCATTTCCGTTAGCATCTATCCATGGATTTGTTGTATCATTAAATACTGTAGCGTCTAAATTATCATCTATGTAACCTAATTCTACTACATTTGGTATCCCATCATTATCATTATCTAAGTCGATAAGATCTGCAACACCATCTCCATCTAAATCACAAAGTGTTTGCTTAACAAAAATATCATCAATTGCTAAATCATTACCCTGACCTCCTAATTGAGAATTTGTTAAAACCACTGTAAATTGAGAAACAGGACTGGTAAAACTTGCAGAAACCTCTACCCAATCACCTGCAGGTGTTGTAGGATCAATAAGACCTGAAGACTCTGTAGCTAATAAATTACCCGAAGTATCATATATAGCAATCGTTACTTCTGGCTTATTTCTAGTATTAACTGAAGGAGCGTCTATCCTATCTAAATTAATAGCATAAAATCCAAATTGAATTGGAACACCTACAGTAACACCAGAAATATCTTGACTGTAAAAAACACCTGGATCTTCAGCTGCATTAAAAATAGCCATTCTACCATTAACATCACCTATAGTATGATCATCACCTGCATACCAAAAATCTTCAGCCCAATTAGAAACGTCAACATCTATACCCTCTGTGATTCCATTATTATTTGTTACTGTATGATGTACTGTGTAATCTCCATCATTTACACTTGTTGGGTTATAAGTAGCTGGACATGATCCTGAACCATCCTCATAACAATAAGTAGTACTTACTCCTGCGTAATTCCCATTAATCTGAATGCGGTTTGTACCTGCGCCAAAAGTTTCATTTAAAAATATAAGATCTGTAGTTGTAACATTAGAAGAGCTATTACATGATATAGATTCATATGAATCGGATAAACCATCATTATCATCATCTATATCTACGTTATCAGGAACACCATCACCATCAGTATCAGGAAATGTTTGTGCGCCTTCACCTTGAACAGTAAATGTAAAAGGGTTTTCATCAACATCATTTGATAAAACTGAAACTTCTGCTGTATATGAAGCTATTGAATCTGGATTAAAAGCGATTGTAAAAGAAGTAGACTCTCCAGGCATTAATGTTGTTAATGATGGCTGACTACCAACAGTAAACTCAACAGAACCAACAACACTCACATAAGGAGCTTGTAAAATTAAATCTGCAACACCTGTATTCTGAATATCAAAAGTTCTAGTTGTTGCTCCTGAATTGATATCATAGACACCAAAATAAGTGAAATTATCAGTTGTAGTAGTGGTTGTGCCAGAAATAATATTTACACCATTTCCAGACACTACTATTTCTTGTTCTGTAAGGTTATTTTGAATATTTATGGTATAATCCTCAAATTCACCTGAGGCATAATTAATATCGCAAGAACTAAAACTGGTTCTAACATCACTAACTACTAATACTCTCATTCTAGTATCACCAAAATACAATCCAGAAGGAACATCAATACTAATTGGTACTGTTATATTTCCATTTCCAAAAACATCAAACTCAAATTCTTCACCAGCATCATCAAATTGACCATTATGATTAAAGTCAACCCAAACAAACACCTTTTCATCATTAGAGTTTCCACTAACATTTACGGACACAGCACCTGCTACAGTTGAACCTTCAGTTACATAAGCACTCTCGGATGTATAATCTTGAGTACCGCCTCCTGTTCCAGTAGAAGAATTATCAATACCTTGAAAACTAACGTTAGTTATGTAATAAGTATTCCAATTTTCAACCCTATTTGGATTACAATAAACAATAGGAGCAGCTGCATTTACAGTAATATTTACTGTTCCTGAATCACAAGTTCCAAATTGGTTACATAATTGATAAGTAAAACTATCTGTACCTGAGAAATTAGCGTTAGGCAAATATTGAAACACACCATCGGTTCCAGTTTCTGTTACAATACCATTTGAAGCTCCTGTCATTAAACTATAATCATCCGCGTCTCCTCCTAAAGTACCTACATAATCATTTGAACCTACATCAACTTGATTATTGACTCCTGCAGTGCTATTTTCTTCAACAGATAAAGCATCATTTTGCACTACGGGAGTTGTTGATACTTGTGTAATATTTAAAGTATAATCCTCTACATCTCCTCTGTATGTATTAGTAAAATCACAACCATTAGCAGATAAAACAGCTCCATTACCACCACAAGTTGTACAATATGCAGCCTGTATTCTTAATTTAGCAATACCAGTGCTTGCACTAGCTGCTATTACAAAACTACCGGTTACCTGATGTGTATTGTTGTTATTTTGCCCAAAATTATTACTAAAAACTTGAGTATAATTACCATTATTATTATAATCTATCCAAATTCTAATTTGCACATCACCCCAAGTATTTCCTCCTTTATAATTATTAATGGAGAAATTATATGTATCACCAGCTGTAACATCTATAGATTGAGTTGTATAATCTGTATATCTAGTAGTATTATTAGTATTATTAATAACTGAACTATTATCTCCAGCTAATGTTACATTTGAGATATAATGACCATTCCAATCAACAAGATCGTTACCTCCTAAGTTATTAATATCGTAATTACATTGTGCGAGACTTTTCGTAAAAGCTAGCAACAACAAAACTACTAATACGTACTTTATGTGAAATTTGTTAACCTGTAATTCCATAATAAAAATTTTAAAGGGAGAGTATTGAAAATGAGTATTTTACAAAAATAAATTATATCTTATGTTTAAAGCTTCTGAAGGTAAAGCAACAAATGAAAACCGATGAAATACATTTAAATCGGCTAAAAAAAGGTGTTTTGAAAATATTTTTTTGAAATAAGGAATTTAAACCCCATAACTTTAAGCTTACCATAATACATTAATTATTAATATTTAAACTTTTTATAAAAGCTATGAGGGACAGTTTTTAGTATAAAAGCAATATATCTACGACAAAGATGCTCTGCTAGTTTTAAAAAAACATAATTGTTCGATAAAATGTATATTAATCTCGTTGTACGGACACTTGTGAAAAGTTTATATTATTTAATATAAGCACCTTAACGTTAAGCAATCAATTAGTTAGATTATAATTAAGTCTACTAAATCTTCAATTTTTGAGATTAATTGAATTTTGATCGCTGTATCTTTTAAAGATATTTTATTGTATTTAGAAACAAAAATAGTTGAGAAGCCCAATTTTTCGGCTTCTAAAATTCGTTGTTCAACACGTTGTACAGGACGAATTTCTCCAGACAATCCAACTTCTGCAGCAAAACAAAAATCAGATTGCAGTGCTTCGTCTTCATTTGATGATAAAATAGCTGCAACTACAGCTAAATCTATTGCAGGATCGTCAACATTTATACCTCCTGTAATATTTAAAAAAACATCTTTAGCTCCAAGTCTAAATCCTGCACGTTTTTCTAAAACTGCCAACAACATATTTAATCGCTTGGCATTAAAACCAGTGGCACTACGTTGTGGTGTGCCATAAACCGCAGTACTAACTAAGGCTTGCACCTCTATCATTAATGGTCTGACACCTTCTAGCGTAGCAGCAATTGCATTACCAGATAAAGCTTCGTCTTTTTTAGATATTAAAATTTCGCTAGGATTAGACACCTCTCTTAATCCAGAACCTTGCATTTCATATATACCTAATTCATGAGTAGATCCAAAACGATTTTTTTGAGCTCTTAAAATTCTAAATACATGGTTACGATCACCTTCAAAATGAAGCACTGTATCCACCATATGCTCTAATATTTTTGGCCCAGCAATATTACCATCTTTTGTAATATGACCAATTAATATAACAGGTGTGTTAGTTTCTTTAGCAAACTTTATAAGCTCTGTAGTACATTCTTTTATTTGAGAAATGCTTCCGCTTGAAGACTCTATATAATCAGAATGAAGAGTTTGAATAGAATCAATGATAACAATATCAGGTTCTAAACTTTCTATTTGCTTAAAAATATTTTGTGTTTTTGTTTCTGTTAAAATATAACATGTGTCATTAACAGGGTTTATACGTTCTGCACGCATTTTAATCTGTTTTTGACTTTCTTCTCCAGAAACATATAATGTTTTGTAAGGCAGTTTTAAAGAAATTTGAAGCAACAAAGTACTTTTACCAATTCCGGGTTCACCTCCAAGAAGTGTTAAAGATCCTGGTACAATACCTCCTCCAAGTACACGATTAAACTCATTATCCAAACTATTTAATCTAGCCTCTTTAGAAGCATCAATCTCGTTAACTCTTAATGGTTTTGAAACGCGTTTATTTGTTTTACTACTTGGTGTTTTCCAGTCGCTTTTTTCAGGTTTTTGAACTACTTCTTCTACAATGGTGTTCCATTCTTTACAAGCATTACATTGACCTTGCCATTTGGCATATTGCGTCCCGCAGTTTTGACAAAAAAAAGTGGTTTTTACTTTAGCCATGTATTAATATCCAAAGTCTGCTTTGATCTGTTCTGACAACTCTAAGACCTGATCTTTTGTAATTCCTCCAATTTCGGCTAAGACATAAGCAGACTGATAGGTTTTCATTGCTTTTTTAGGCGATCCTGTTTCTTCATAAAAACGTCCTAAATAATAATTTCCTAATAAAGTATCTGGGTATTCTTTTCTAGCTAGTTTACCTAAATCTTCAAAAAACTCCCATTTTTCGTGCTTTTTAATAGCAGCTTCAATTGCTTTAAAATCGTTTATTAAAATAGTTTTTTCAATTCCAAATAAATCTTCAATCATTTGATATTTTTCAGTCAAATAATCTACTGGATTGGTATCTAATTTAAGAATAGTTTCTTTGTATTCTTTTTTACTTATTGGCTGAAACACTAAAAATATACTTTCTAAAGCTTTTGGTATTGCGTGAGCTGGCATTGAGTAATGTGATGGCCCATCAAAAGTATCAAAGGTTTTTAATACATTATTATTTTCTATGGCTTTTAAACTGTTTGCTAACGCTTCGGTTTTAGCCTGAATCCCTTTTGAATCGTTATTTGTTGTTGCTAAATAATAAAATGTTTTTTGCTCTAATTTAGGAAAAACTTCGGTTAAAAAATTAGGCATTTCAGGAGCTAAATCTGGACTTAAAACTATATAAGAATGAAATAATGGTACTTCTTTTAATAAAAAGTAGTTAATAAAATTGGCGGTTTTACCATGTCCAACCGCTACTTTAAATTTTTCTGTTCTGAATGTTTTATTTACAAACGGAACCAATTCCATGCTAACAAACTCAAAAAACTCTGCTCCAGTTTCTACTGGCAATGAAGTTAGTGGATTAAAATACACATCGTTTTCTCTTAAATCATATTGATTTACACCAATTACAATTGCTTCCGGAATATCTTCCCAATAGCTATAATAATCAACATTTCCAGCAACTGGTTCGAATAAATAATCTGCATCAAAAACGTAAATCACAGGATAATTTTTATCCGAAGTATCATAATTTCGTGGTAACTGAATTTTTATCTGCCTAGTTTCGCCTAACTTTTCTGAAGCCATTTCTTTGTATATGGTTTGAGCCATACTATTAGACATTACAAAACAGGTTGTTAACAACAATAAAATACGTTTCATGATAATTACGATTTAAATTTGGGTCTAAGTTACAAATTATTTGTTTTGATTAAAAAACGGAAGGTATAATAAAGATAGACCTCCAAAGACAAACACCAATAATGTTTGTGAGGTCCACATTATCCATCCAAATGCACGACTTGGATCTTCTGGAAGACTAAATAAAGTAAATGCTATAACGATAGCTTCTGGATAAGAGCCTATACCTCCATTTGTAGCTGCAATACTAAAAGTAGCTAAAATAAAAGCGACTAATATAGCTGCAAAAGGCAATGTGTTTAAATCTTTAAAAGCTAAAGTTGTGACGTAAAACATTAGCATATACATAGACCATATAAACAGGGTATGAAAAATAAACGCCCACTTTTTTTTCATTTTAAAAATACTAAGTACACCTTCAATTAACCCGTTAACGAAGCCTTTTATTTTTAATGCAATAACACTAGTACTTCTTTTTATCAAAAAAACAAACATTAAAGCTAAAACAACTAAAGCAATACCTGCAATAATAATTTTAGTTAAATTGAATTTTTGAGTTAAAAAATTAAAGATAAAATCAAACTGAAGGCTTAAGGTAACTGCTATAATAATTAACATGACTACCATATCTGCAATACGCTCTGCCACGATAGTCCCAAATCCTTTTTCAAAAGGAACATTTTCATAATTTTTAAGAATAGTTGCTCTTGCCACTTCACCTGCTCTTGGAATGGTATAATTAATCAAGTATGTAGAAAATACTGCCATTATACTGTTACCTAATTTTATTTTATAGCCTAATGGCTCTAACATAAACACCCAACGATAGGCTCTTGACAAATGACTTAGCAGACCAAAAACTAAACCTAAAAAAACATATTTGTAATCCGCATTTTTTGCATACTGCAATAACTCTTCAAAAGATAATTTTGACAATGAGTAATATATTAAAAAAACTCCCAATAAAATTGGGAGCATGATTTTTAATATTTTTATAAATGTTTTTTTTGACACTTACTTAAGTAAATTATTTGCTTCGTTTGGAAAAACTAATGAAGGCTTAAACACTTTTGCCTCTTCAATATCCATAAAAGCATATGTTATTAGTATCAAGATGTCGTCTTTAGCAACTAATCTTGACGCTGCACCATTTAAAGTTATTTCTCCGCTATTTCTTGGACCAGGAATGGCATAAGTCTCTAAACGTGCACCATTGTTATTGTTTACAATTTGCACTTTTTCACCTTGAACAATATTTGCTGCATCCATTAAATCTTCATCAATAGTTATACTACCAATATAATTTAAATCAGCACCTGTTACTTTAACTCTGTGAATTTTTGATTTTACTACTTGTATTTGCATAGGGCAAAGATAATTAATTTAAAGCGATATTGTCAATTAATCTTATATCGTCAGCATAAACTGCAATAAACGCTCTGTAAGTTTTAGATTTATGTTTTTTTGTAACTGTTTTTAATGTGTCAACGTCTGCAATTATAAAATATTCTAATTTTAATAAATCATGATCTGCAAACTGGTTTTCAACCCATTGTGTAACATAATCTGCACTTTTTGTGCCAAACTTAGTTTTGGCATGCTGTAAAGTTTTATAAATAAATGGAGCAGCTGTTTTATATTCTGGTTTTAAACGCACATTTCTTGAACTCATAGCTAGACCGTTGGCTTCTCTGTGTATTTTACAGCCTACAATATTTACAGGAACATCATACTTATCTACTAACTTTTTAATTATTGTTAGTTGCTGAAAATCTTTTTCACCAAAATAAGCGTTGTCAGGTATAACAATTTCAAACAAGCGCTTAACAATAGTTCCAACACCATCAAAATGCCCTTGTCTAAAACGTCCTTCCATTTCAAATTCTAATCCGTCAAAACTAAAATTTTGTGCTTTAACATTGTTTTGATAAATATCTTCAACACTTGGCGCATAGACCAGAATATCGTTAGATAAGGTTTTTAAAAGTGCAACATCATCGTCCAAAGTACGTGGGTATTTTTTTAAATCCTCAGCATTGTCAAATTGTGTAGGATTAACAAAAATACTAACAACCATAATGTCATTATTAGACAAACCTTCTTTTATTAAAGATAAATGACCTTGGTGTAAAGCACCCATTGTAGGCACAAATCCTATCATTTTGCTAGCCTGCTTTAAAGCAGAAATATGATCGTTTATTTTGTTTTTATTAGTAAATACAAGCATTATTAATATTTAATTAACTATTGCAAACTTAATATTTTAGTAACAATTAGCATAAAATTTTGTACTTTTGCGTGTTTTTTATTGATAATTCGGAAAAGCTAAACAATATATGAAAGATAAGAGGATATTATACGTATCATCTGAAGTGGTGCCTTACTTACCAGAAACAGAAATTTCTTCAATGTCATTTGAGACACCTAGAATGGTTAACCAACAAGGTGGACAAATAAGAATATTTATGCCACGATATGGAAATATCAACGAAAGAAGACATCAATTACATGAAGTGATTAGATTGTCTGGAATAAATCTTGTCGTTAACGATTTAGACATGCCATTAATTATAAAAGTAGCCTCTATACCTAAAGAGCGTATACAAGTTTACTTTATAGATAATGACGAATACTTCAAAAGAAAAGCAACTTTAACAGATGAAGACGGAAATCTTTTTGAAGATAATGATGAACGCGCTATCTTTTTTGCAAAAGGAGTTATTGAAACAGTAAAGAAACTAAATTGGTCTCCAGATATTATTCATGTTCATGGATGGCTAGCTTCTTTATTACCTTTATATCTAAAACAATTTTATAAAGACGAACCTTTATTTAACGAAAGTAAAATTGTAACTTCTATTTACAAAAGTGGTTTTGAAAAAACATTAAATCCTGATTTGGTTAAAAAAATTAAGTTTGATAACATCGAAGAAGACAAAATTAAATTACTAAAAGACCCTACTTATAATAACTTAATGAAAGTAGCTATAGATAGCTCTGACGCATTAATAGTTGGATCAGAAGATCTTCCTGAAGAGTTAACTAAATACTTAGATAACTCAGAAAAACCTGTTTTAGGATATCATGCTAAAGATGAATTTAGCGAAGCATACACTAATTTTTATACAACTAGCGTTTTAGATTAACGCAATATTGCCATACTCAAGAATTACCTATGAAAAAATCCATAATAAATTTCATCAAGCCATTAGCGCTATTGATGACTATTGCTATTACATTAATAGCTTGTGAAAAAGATTTTGTAAATATAGAAAGTGATATAACTGGTGCAGAAAACTTTACTACAAATAGTAAAATGTTTCCATTTATAGCCTATAACAAAAAAGTTGGTCCAGTTCAAACCAACGGTTTATCTAGTTACGTTTTAGGTACATATAACGATCCTAATTTTGGTCTTACATCAGCTGGATTAGTTACACAAATAGTTCCTAATGAAGTAGATCCTGAATTTGGAGACAACTTAGAAGTTAAATCTGTAAACCTTTACATTCCTTACTTTTCTACGGTTGAAGGTAGTGATGACGATGGCAACACAACTTATACTTTAGATTCTTTATTTGGAGATGCAAGCAGCGGTTACAAATTATCAATCTATAAAAACGAATATTTTTTAAGAGATTTAGATCCAGAATCTGATTTTGAAGAAACACAAGCATACTATTCAAATGCTTACACGGATTTAAACTTAAGTGCTTTTGAAGGTGAACTAATATATGAAAGTGGTACAGATGGATTTACACCAAGTGATCAATATGTGGCTATTCAAGAAGTACCTCTAGATGAAACAGAGCTTGAAGAACTTGAAGATAATCGTGCTCCAGGCTTATACTTAGACCTGACTAATCAAGAATTTGGTTTAAACCAATGGAAAGACCTATTGGTTCAAGCAGACGGATCAACAAACCCCAACTTATCAAGTACGAATAATTTTAAAAATGCTTTTAGAGGTTTAATTTTTAAAGTTGAACAAATCGATAATAATGATGGAAACATGATATTTCTTAATATCAATACAACCTCTAAAATAGATTTACGATATGAAACAGATCTAGATAGTACAACGGATGAACGGGTAAGAAACACATTCTCTTTTAATTTTAACAGTAATAAATTTAACACCTATGAAACACTAACTTCAAACATTAACCTTGTTGATGGTAATGAATCTACAGGTGACAATGAGTTATTCTTAAAAGGTTTTGAAGGGTCAATGACAATTATAGACCTATTTAACGGAAATATAGTAGACGAAGACAACAATACTCAGGATGCTTTTGAATATTTTAGAGCTAAAGAAAATCAATGGTTGATAAATGAAGCGACTTTGAGTTTTTACGTAAACCTTCCTTCTGAAAACTCTGGCAGTATAGAACCTGATAGGGTAACATTATACAATTTAAACAATAACGCCCCTATAATAGATCATTTTTTCGATAGTAGCTCTAACTCTTCTGACTCTTACAATTCTCACTTAATATATTCGCCTAAACTTGAAAGGGATGAAAATGAAAATGGAGTAAAATACAAAATAAGACTAACAGAACACATAAATGATATATTACTTAATGACTCGACTAACGTCAAATTAGGTCTTTTCGTAACTTCAAACATAAACTACACAAATACTTCCAAAATATTTAATACTACAAATGATGACGATATAAACATGATACCTAGAGGATCTACTTTAGCTCCTGAAGGAACTATACTTCATGGTAATACAGCATCAGTTCCTAATGAACTAAAAGCCACTTTTGAAATTTATTATACAGAACCAAAAAACTAATATGTTATGTGTGGAATAGTAGGATATATAGGCAAAAGAGAAGCCTATTCTATAGTAATGGAAGGTCTTAAAAGATTAGAATACAGAGGCTATGATAGTGCTGGTATAGCTCTTTATGATGGTGCTGATTTAAAATTAGCAAAAACTAAAGGAAAAGTAATTGATTTAGAAAATCGCGTATCTAATGAAATAAGTACAAATGGACATGTTGGTATTGGACATACACGATGGGCTACTCACGGAGTGCCAAATGATGTAAATTCACATCCTCATTACTCAAATTCTGGAGATCTAGTAATTATACATAATGGTATTATTGAAAACTATGAATCTATTAAAAAAGAATTAATTAATAGAGGCTATACTTTTCACTCAGATACGGACACTGAAGTATTAATAAATTTAATTGAAGACGTAAAGAAAAACGAAAAAGTCAAATTAGGAAAAGCAATACAAATAGCCCTTAATCAGGTAGTAGGAGCGTATGCTATTGCCGTATTTGACAAAAATAAACCAAATGAAGTTGTTGTTGCAAAACTTGGAAGCCCTCTAGCTATAGGTATGGGTGAAGATGAGTTTTTTATAGCAAGTGACGCCTCTCCTTTTTTAGAGTATACAAAAAAAGCTATTTATTTAGAAGATGAAGAAATGGCTATTATAAGTATGAAAAAAGGAGTTAAAATAAGAAAAATAAAAGATGACTCACTAGTTGCTCCTTATATACAAGAATTAAAAATAAATCTTGAGCAAATAGAAAAAGGCGGCTATGAGCATTTCATGCTAAAAGAAATACATGAACAGCCAAATGCTATTTTAGACACATACAGAGGAAGACTTCTTGCAAAAGATGGAATAATTAGAATGGCTGGAATTGACGATAATATTGAAAAATTTTTAAATGCTAACCGAATTATTGTAGTTGCTTGTGGTACATCATGGCATGCAGGACTAGTTTCAGAATATATATTTGAAGATTTAGCAAGAATTCCTGTAGAAGTTGAATATGCTTCTGAATTTAGATACCGAAATCCCGTTATTACTGAAAAAGATGTAGTTATAGCTATTTCTCAATCCGGAGAAACAGCTGATACGTTAGCTGCAATTAAATTAGCAAAATCTAAAGGCGCATTTGTATTTGGAGTTTGCAATGTTGTGGGCTCATCAATAGCTAGAGAAACTAATGCTGGTGCTTATACACATGCAGGACCAGAAATTGGAGTAGCTTCTACAAAAGCATTTACAACACAAATTACTGTATTAACTTTAATAGCACTAAAATTAGCTAAAGCTAATGGAAGTATGTCTAACACAGAATTTCATCATCATTTACAAGAATTAGAATTAATTCCTGAAAAAGTTAAAGAAGCTTTAAAAGCGGATGATCATATTAAACTTGTAGCACAAAAGTACAAAGATGCAAAAAACTGTTTATACTTGGGACGTGGATATAATTTTCCTGTTGCTCTTGAGGGTGCATTGAAATTAAAAGAGATTTCATATATACATGCAGAGGGATATCCTGCAGCAGAGATGAAGCATGGACCAATAGCATTAATCGACGAGCAGATGCCTGTTTTTGTAATTGCAACTAAAAAAGGTCACTATGAAAAAGTTGTAAGTAATATTCAGGAAATTAAATCTCGATCAGGTAAAATAATAGGTATTGTTACAGAAGGTGACGAAGATGTTAAAAATTTAGCTGATCATGTTATAGAGGTTCCTGAAACAATTGAATCATTGACACCATTACTTACAACTATTCCTCTTCAATTACTATCTTATCACATTGCGGTAATGTTAGATAAAAATGTTGATCAACCTCGTAACTTGGCCAAATCGGTTACCGTAGAGTAATTTGAAAATAAATCTTTATCAAAGATTTCAATTTATATAAAAGGGTTTCGGTTTCGAAACCTTTTTTTGTTTAATCATATAGATCAACACTATTTAGAATAAAAAAACATATCTATTAATAGATTTACTCACAGAATTAGCTAGGTAATTAAACTGACTAATAAGTATATATACTTAAAATTAATAAGTAAATATTAACTCATAAAAATTATTCAACAATAGCAGGATATAAACAGATGAAAATTGAAATATTTATCAACACAACAAACAGATATTAAATATTTTTTACAGTCAAAATAAAGTTCTCAATTCCTCAAAATTCACATTATTTTTTTACGAAATAACAACTTTATCACATCTTTTTTTTAGAAAAACTTATTATGCGCGCATAATTTATTAGCAGTTTTTACCAAAATTTAGTTAAAAAACGTATATTGGCATAAATAAATTAACTAAATCTAAAAAATGAGAACAATCCTTTCAATTGTATTGTTGTGTTTTTGTGGACTTTCTTTCGCCCAAACAACAATATCAGGAACAGTGGTAGATGACGTAAGTCAACAACCAATTCCAAGTGCAAATGTCGTAATAGCTGGTACCTCAATAGGGACTGCTACAGATTTTGATGGTACATTCGTCTTAACTACAGATCAAAAACCTCCTTTTAAAATTCAAGTAAGTAGTGTCGGATTTTCTAGCAAAGACTTAGAAGTGACTTCTAACAATCAAAAATTTAATATTGTACTTAATGAAGGTACATCTTTAGATGAAGTCGTTATATCTGCCTCTAGAACACCTGAACGCATATTTGAATCACCAGTAACAGTCGAAAGATTTGGATTAAAAGAAATTAAAAATACTGCTTCTGCTGATTTTTATGATGGACTAGAAAACCTAAAAGGTGTAGATGTAAACACAAACAGTTTAACATTTAAATCTGTTAATACACGTGGATTTGCAACATTTGCAAATACTAGATTTATGCAATTAGTAGACGGAATGGATAATTCAACACCTGCATTAAATTTTCCTATAGGAAATTTAGTAGGTATGACTGAAACTGATGTTTTAAGTGTAGAATTACTTCCAGGAGCTTCATCTGCACTATATGGAGCAAATGCATTTAATGGGATTTTATTTATGAGAAGTAAAAACCCATTTGATCATGAAGGTATTAGTGCATCATTTAAAAGAGGAATAACCTCTCAAGAAGCTGCTGGTGATAATCCTTATACTGATTTAAGTTTAAGAATGGCCCATAAGTTTAGTGATAAATTTGCTGCTAAGGTTAACTTTGGCTATTTAAAAGGAACTGATTGGCAAGCAACAAGTGAAGTAGATAAGATTGATCCAACCAGAACTAGATCAAACACTAACTATGATGGTATTAATATCTATGGAGATGAAGTTTCAACTAACATTAGAGCTGCTTCTGGATTAGGAGTTATCCCAGATGTTGTAGTTAGTAGAACAGGATATAATGAAAGAGATTTAACACCGTACAATGCTGAGAGTGTAAAAGCAGATTGGGGATTATACTATCGACCAATTGAAGACAACAGTTTAGAATTATCATATGTTGGAAAAGTGGGTACTGGAACAACAATTTACCAAGGGACAAACAGATATAATATTGACAATTTCTTCCAACAACAACATAAATTAGAAGTTAGAAATGACAACTTTTTTGTTAGAGCTTATGAAGTTTCTGATAAAGCTGGAGATTCTTATGATATGGTTTTTACAGGAATAAACATAAATAGATCATGGAAAAGTGATGAAGATTGGTTTGGAGACTATATAGCAACCTATGCAGGAATTGAACTTACTGGAAACCCTTTGGGCTTAACAGACCAACAAAAACATGATGCCGCAAGAGCTGCTGCCGACACAGGTCGTTATGAGCCAGGATCTCCTGAATTTAAAGCTGCATTTAACAGAAGCATCAATGATCCAGACTTATCAACAGGATCAAAATTCCAAGATGCCTCAAAATACTTCCACAGTGATGCTAACTATAACTTTAGTCATTTAATAGATATAGCTGAAATTCAAGTTGGTGGATCATACAGAAAATACAAATTAAACTCTGGTGGTACAATTTACACAGATGGTGATAGTCCTATCGAATATTCAGAATTTGGAGTATATTCACAAATTCAAAAAAATCTAGAACTTGAAGGTGAAAAGGAATTAAAACTAACAGTCTCTGGACGATATGATAAATCAGAATTATTTGATGGCTTTTTCTCTCCTAGATTATCTGCTGCATTAACATTAAATAGAAATCATAATGTAAGAGCATCTGTGCAAACTGGTTTTAGAAACCCAACAACACAAGATTTATTTATTGGTCTTGATGCTGGTAGAGCAATTTTGGTTGGTTCTGCACCAAACAATTTAGATAGATACACTAGAGATTACGATGTCAGCTTAGAAGGACAAACATTTTTTGGTCAACCATCACAAGTAACACAAACTGGCGCTGCAGCTTATAACAATTCTTATTCTGCTAGTTCAGTAATTGATTTCGCAGCTGCTGGAAACCCTGCTCTATTAGAAGTATCAAACCCAGACATCATCAAACCTGAAAAAGTAACTTCGATGGAAGTAGGTTATAGAGGTAAATATGAAAGTATAATAGTAGACCTTAGTGCCTACTATAACAAATATGAAGATTTTATATCTCAAGAAGTTGTGATTTCTCCTTTTTATGGTACAGTTGGAGATAATGGATTATCAGTAGCTGCATTAGCTAATGGAGATTATCAAACCTATAGTGCTTATACAAACTCTAATGCGGATGTAAAATCTTATGGTGCATCAATAGGGTTATCTACTAAAGTATTTAATGGATTTGATTTAAGCGGAAGTTACACTTTTACTAAACAAGATTTTGACAAAGCAGGAAACCCAGACTTCCAAACAAACTTTAACACACCAGAACATAAATTTAAAGCTTCATTTGGACATACTAACGTCTTTGAAAACTTTGGGTTTAATGTATCATATAGATTTAGTGATGACTATTTTTGGGAAGCAACCTTTGGAAATGGTATAATTCCTGAATTTCATGTAGTTGATGCTCAAGTAAATTATAAAATACCAAGTATTAAATCAATTATAAAACTTGGAGCAACCAACTTAACAGGTCAGGAGTACTTTACTGCATTTGGAACAGGATTTATTGGATCTATGTACTATGCATCATTAACGATTAATAATTTATAAGAAATGAAAACATTCAAAAACATAAAATATATAGGATTACTTGCTGTAGCTATTAGCTTCACAGCATGTAGCGACGAGGAAGATTTTGAAGAGCTTTTGGATCAACCACCAACGCAAGAAGCTAATCTTCCTGCATTAACAAGTGGTTCAGCAGACTTTTCAACTTTTGTCTCATTAGGCGCATCATTTACTGCAGGTTTTACTGATGGAGCATTATTTATAGCTGCTCAGGAAAACTCTTTTCCAAACACATTATCTAATAAATTTGCTATGGCAAATGGAGGTGCTTTTAACCAACCATTAATGGAAGATAATATTGGAGGACTACTTTTAGGAGGTAATGTAGTTGCAAATCCTAGATTATTTTTTAATGGTACTGGACCTGAAGTCTTACCAGCAACACCAACTACTGATGTAGGTAATAGTTTAGCAGCAGATGGAAGTATATTTGAAAATGTTGGTGTACCTGGTGCTAAAAGTACACACATTGGCTTGAACGGTTACGCTAGTTTAAACCCATATTTTGGGCGTTTTGCAAACTCACCAACAGTATCAATGTTAGAATATGCTATTGCACAAAATCCAACATTTTTTACTTTGTCAGAAATTGGAGGTAATGATGTTTTAGGTTATGCCACTTCAGGAGGAGAAAGTGATACTACATCAGATAATTATGATCCAATTACACCTACAACAACATTTGATTTTGTGTTTAACGATATGGTTAATCAATTAACTGCCGTAACACCTAATGGAGTAGTTACTAATGTACCGTACATTACAGATTTACCACATTTTACAACAGTACCTCACAACCCTCTAGATCCTACAAACCCTGATTTTGGTCCACAAATACCATTATTGAACTCAATATTTAGTGCATTAAACCCAATATTTGAAGCTGTAGATCCAGCAAGAGCTATTGTGTTTTCTACTACGGAAGCAAGTCCTGTGGTGATTAAAGACGAAACTTTAGATGATATATCTGCAATAATTAGCGCACAGCTAAATGCTAGTCCAACTTTTCCGGCTTTTATAGCACAATTTGGATTACCAGCTCAAGCCGCACCATTAGTAGCAAACCTTTTAGGTGCTACTTATGGACAAACAAGACAAGCAACACCAGCTGATTTATTAGTATTACCAAGTTCTTCAATTATAGGAACTGTAAATGAAGCTAATGTAGGAGCACTAATGGGACAAGGTTTACCACAAGCGTTAGCTGGACAATTTTCTGTAGAAGGTGTAAGCTTACCATTAGAAGACAAATGGGTATTATTACCTTCTGAACAAGACGAAATACAAACAGCTACAGATGCTTACAATGCTACTATAGCAAATGTTGCCAACACAAAAGGATTAGCTTTAGTCGATTTAAACGGGATTTTAAGTCAAGCCTCTTCTGCAGGTATCATGTTTGATGACTACAACTTAACTACAAATTTAGCTACAGGTGGCTTAGTTAGTTTAGATGGCATACATTTAACAGCAAGAGGTTATGCTTTAATGGCTAATAAATTTTTAGAAGCTATAGATTTAACTTATGGTTCTAACTTTATTGCTTCTGGTAATGTTGCAAAAGCTGAAGATTTTGGTGTGACATACTCACCAACATTACAGTAAACACATTATAAATGACAATAAAAACGTCTGCTTTTTAGTAATATAAAAAGTGGACGTTTCTTGTATATAAAAAAGGTTAACAAACCTCTTTTATTTTAAATTAAAACATCTATCTTTGCACGCGAAAACAGAAGGTGTTTTCTTTCAATTAAATACCATAATATTAAACAGATAAGTAATGTCAAAAGTTACAGGTAAAGTTGCTCAAATAGTAGGTCCAGTTATCGATGTTGAATTCGACGCAGGTACTGCACTTCCAAAAATTTACGATTCATTAGAAATTAATAAAGCTGACGGTTCAAAATTAGTACTAGAAGTACAATCTCACATTGGTGAAGATACAGTACGTACTATTGCAATGGACTCATCAGACGGTTTAAGTAGAGGTACAGAAGTTGTTTCAACTGGAGCTCCAATACAAATGCCTGTTGGTGGTGATGTTTACGGACGATTATTCAATGTAATTGGAGATGCTATTGATGGTTTAGGTGATTTACCTAAAGCTGGAGATGCTGGATTACCAATACACAGATCTGCTCCTAAATTTGAAGATTTATCTACATCTACGGAAGTATTATTTACTGGTATTAAAGTAATTGACTTAATTGAGCCTTATGCAAAAGGAGGTAAAATTGGATTATTTGGTGGTGCAGGAGTAGGTAAAACAGTATTAATTCAAGAGTTAATTAATAACATTGCAAAAGGACACGGAGGATTATCTGTATTTGCTGGTGTTGGTGAAAGAACAAGAGAAGGTAATGATCTTTTAAGAGAGATGTTAGAGTCAGGAATTATCAAGTATGGTGATGACTTTATGCATTCTATGGAAGAAGGTGGATGGGATCTACAAAAAGTAGATAAGTCTGCTATGAAGGATTCTAAAGCAACTTTTGTATTTGGACAAATGAATGAGCCACCTGGAGCTCGTGCTCGTGTAGCACTTTCAGGATTAACTATAGCAGAATATTTCCGTGATGGAGCTGGAGATGGTCAAGGTAAAGATGTACTTTTCTTTGTTGATAACATTTTCCGTTTTACACAAGCTGGATCTGAGGTATCTGCATTATTAGGACGTATGCCATCTGCAGTAGGTTACCAACCTACATTAGCAACTGAAATGGGAGCTATGCAGGAGCGTATTACTTCAACTAAAAAAGGATCAATTACATCTGTACAAGCGGTTTACGTACCTGCAGATGATTTAACGGATCCTGCACCAGCAACAACGTTTGCTCACTTAGATGCAACAACGGTATTATCTCGTAAAATTGCTGAGCTAGGTATTTATCCTGCAGTAGACCCTTTAGATTCTACTTCAAGAATTTTAACTGCTGATATTTTAGGTGATGAGCACTATGACTGTGCACAAAGAGTAAAAGAGTTATTACAACGTTACAAAGAATTACAAGATATCATTGCTATTCTAGGTATGGAAGAATTATCTGAAGAAGATAAAATGGCTGTAGGTAGAGCTAGACGTGTACAACGTTTCTTATCTCAACCTTTCCACGTAGCAGAGCAATTTACAGGACTTAAAGGTGTTTTAGTAGATATTAAAGAAACTATTAAAGGTTTTAACATGATTATGGATGGTAAATTAGATCATTTACCAGAAGCAGCATTTAACCTTAAAGGATCTATTGAAGAAGCTATTGAGGCTGGAGAAAAAATGTTAGCTGAGGCATAAATTAGTTAGCAGTATTTAGTTAACTATAAACTACAGCTGCAAACTGCAAACTAAAAGAATATGTATTTAGAAATTGTATCACCAGAAGCGACATTATTTAAAGGAGAAGTAACAAGTGTTACTGTTCCTGGTATAAATGGTGAGTTTGAAATGTTAAATAATCACGCACCAATAGTATCTATATTAAAAGAAGGCACTGTTAAAATCGTGGGAAATATCACTTTAGATAAAGAGGTTGAAGACCAATTTACTAAAGGAAACAATAATACGACACTATTAAAAATAAATTCTGGTACGCTAGAAATGAATGACAATAAGTTAATTGTATTAGCAGACTAATACTTTAACTAGATTATAATAAAAAAAAGGCGAAACATATGTTTCGCCTTTTTTATGCTCTATTTTTTAAAAATTAAACCTTCTTAATTACATTGGTAACAATTCCCCAAATTAAAAAGTTATTGTCCTCAGTTATTTTAATAATTGGATAGTTAGGGTTTTCTGGTTGTAACCAAACTTCGTCTTTAGACACACGTAAACGTTTGACTGTAAACTCTCCATCAAGAAAACAAACTGCAATTTTATTATTTGCTGGCTCAAGACTTCTATCTATAACTAGTAAATCGTTATCATCTAACCCAGCTCCTATCATAGATTGCCCACTAACTTTTGCGTAAAAGGTAGCTTCTTTATTTTTTACTAATTCTTCATCTAAAGATAAGCGATGCTCTTTAAAGTCTTCTGCAGGTGAAGGAAATCCTGCCGAAATTCCTGTATCAAAAAATTGACCTGCAACTCCGTCAATAGTTTCTGGTGTATAGAAGGTTAAACTTCCAGATTTATGTGCAATCATAGTTATCTCTATTTATATGTTGATACTACAGTAAATCTATAAACTAAACCCATGCTGTATTATCTAAATTATTCTGTTTATAAATTTACTTATTATTAGTGAGATTATTTTATTATAAAATTCATTTTATTTTACGACTATAATGTCATTGATATTAGTGGTGTATCTTGGAGACAGTCGGTCTTGACGCATTTTCCAAGTTTGTTTTAAATCTTGATTAGCTATTTTAATAGCAGCACCTTTATATTTGGCATTAATAGCATCTATGGATTGCATTAATGGTTTGTGTTTGGGGTTTTCGGTATCAAATAAATGCAACTGGTGATTATCTGTAGGCACTAAACCTGTAACAATGACACCTGCTTTTTTATATTTAATACCTTTTTTAAAAATAGACATAACAGCACTTACAGCACAATTACTAATCACTAAAGACGAATCTGTTGGGTAAGATAAATTTACACTAGTACTTGCACGATGCTGACTTAGTTCTGTTTTATGTTTATCGCTTTTTAACATAACTATAATAACATGACAGCTAGACCCTTGTTTGCGTAATTTTTCTGCACAAACTACAGCAAAAGTTGCTATACGTTCTTTAATGTAACTACTATCAGAGTAACTAAAATCAAAACTTCTAGTAGTAGCAATCATTTTTTTTTGATCTACAGCTTCATCTAATTTTAATGTTGCTATTCCTTGTAAATCTCTTTTTAACCTTGCTTCGACTACCGAAAAATTACGTTTTACCCAATCATCGTCTAGTTTTGTAAAATCATAAGCTGTGTGACTCCCTTTGGCCTTTAAACGTTTTGACAGTTGTCTTCCAACTCCCCAAACATCTTCAATTTTTAACCACTTTAAGGCTTTAATCCGTTTTTCTTCTGAATCAATAACATAAACCCCTTTAGTCTGAACAGGAAATTTACGAGCAATTTTATTTGCAACTTTACTTAATGCTTTAGTTGGAGCAATGCCAACACATGTTGGTATTCCTGTCCATTTTAAAATCCGTTTTTTTATTTGTTGACCATAAATCTCTAAATCGTAATTATCAAAACCTTTAAATTCTAAAAAAGATTCGTCAATACTATATATTTCAATATCTGGTGAAAACTGTTTAAGTATAGACATAACACGATTACTCATATCACCATATAATGGATAATTAGATGATAAAACAGTAACGTTATTAGCTTTACAAAAGGATTCCCACTTAAAAATAGGAGCTCCCATTGGCAAACCTAACGCTTTAGCTTCGTCACTACGTGAGATAACACAACCATCGTTATTACTTAAAATAGCGACTGGTTTTCCTTGTAAATTAGGGTTAAAAACACGTTCGCAAGAAGCATAGAAATTATTACAATCTACAAGTGCAAACATATGTGCAAAAATACGTAAAACATTTCAATTCTATTAAAAATATTTTTTGTAAAATGTTAAAATGACCAATTAACAAAATTTAAATATTATGAAAATGTAACATTTATAACAAAAAAACACACATATAAGCATAGTAACAATAAAAGCAAATTAATTTTATTGACTATAAACTTTTATCGTTCTATATTTAAATTTTTAAAATCCTATAAATATGTTAGATTGGTTTTCTAGTTTAGAGATGTTTCCAAAAGTATTTTGGAGCCTTGCTCTAATAGCTTCTTTAATTTTTATAATCACCATAGCGCTATCTTTTATTGGTGGAGATACAGGTGATTTTGGTGATGTAGATGCAGATATTGATGCAGATACAGGAATTGGGTTTCAGTTTATAACCTTAAAAAATCTAGTTGGTTTTTTCACCATTTTTGGATGGTCAGGTATCGCGTGTATAGATGCTGGATTATCTAAGCCATTAACCATAACAATTGCTACTATTTGTGGACTTATTATGATGGCTATTATGGCTGCAATGTTTTACTATATGCGCAAACTAAGCGATAGTGGTACACTTAATTACAATAATGCTATTAATCAAATAGGAGAAGTTTATCTAACCGTTGGAGCAAAGCGATCCAATATAGGAAAAGCACATGTCAGAATCCAAGGTGCTTTAAGAGAATTAGAGGCATTAACAGACAGTACAACAGATTTAAAAACTGGTACAGTAATAAAAGTAAAATCTGTAACATCAAACGGAATATTAATCATTGAAAAACTTAACAACTAATTAAACCTATGTTTTTACAAACCACACAAGAGACTTTTAATTTAGGCTTCCCTATAACCATTATAGCAGCTGTATTATTTATTTTCCTATTTTTAATAGTGTTGATAAGACGTTATAAACGCTGTCCTTCTGATCGCATATTAGTAGTATACGGAAAAGTAGGTGGCGGACAATCTGCTAAATGTATTCATGGTGGAGCTGCCTTTATTTTACCAGTTATACAAGATTATCAATTCTTAGATTTGACACCAATATCTATAGAAGTTAATTTAGTTAATGCATTATCAAAACAAAATATTCGTGTAAACGTCCCTTCTAGATTTACTATTGGTGTGTCTACAGAACCTGGAATTATGCAAAATGCTGCCGAACGTTTATTAGGTTTAAACCAAGACAACATTCAAGAGCTAGCACAAGAGATTATCTTTGGTCAATTACGTTTAGTAGTAGCATCAATGGATATAGAAGAAATTAATAGCGACAGAGACAAATTTTTAACCAACATATCACAAAGTGTTGAATCTGAACTAAAAAAGGTTGGACTTAAACTAATTAACGTAAACATTACAGATATTGTAGACGAGTCTGGTTATATTGAAGCTTTAGGTAAAGAAGCTGCAGCACATGCAATTAACGCAGCACGTAAATCTGTAGCCGAAAAAAACAGAGATGGATCTATTGGTGAGGCTAATGCAGTGCAAGATGAAAGATCTCAGGTTGCAGCTGCTAATGCACAAGCTGTAGAAGGAGAAAATACCGCAAAAATTGCTGTTGCCAATTCAGATTCATTACGTCGTCAACGCGAAGCCGAAGCTGGTCGTGTGGCAGTAGCATCAGAAAAAGTACAGACCGCAAAAGCCTTAGAAGAGTCTTATGCTGCAGAACAAGAGGCAGAAGCAGCAAGAGCAGAACGTGAACGCTCATCTCAAATGGCTGATGTAATTGTACCTGCTGAAATTGATAAACGAAAAGTAGAAATTGATGCTGAAGCAAGAGCCGAAAACATAAGACGAATTGCAAAAGGAGAAGCTGACGCCATTTTATTTAAAGCACAAGCCGAAGCACAAGGACTTTACGAAGTATTAACCAAACAAGCTGCTGGTTTAGATCAAATTGTTAAAGCTGCAGGAAACAACTCTAAAGACGCTGTATTATTGTTAATTGCCGATAAACTTCCTGAGTTAGTTAAAACACAAGCAGAAGCTATTAAAAATATCAAAATAGATAAAGTTACCGTTTGGGAAAATGGAGGAAAAGGTGAAGATGGAAAATCATCTACAGCTAATTTCTTATCCGGAATGTACAAATCAGTACCACCATTACAAGACATGTTTAATATGGCTGGAATGGATCTACCTGAGTATTTAAAAGGAAAAGATAAACCAAGTATTGAAGAAGCTACAATAGAGGATAGTTAAGACCGAATAACATTACTATCAAATTATAAATAAAAACCTCATCGATTTTATATCAGTGAGGTTTTTTTTTAATCTTCAATATATTCTAAAATATCTGCAGGCTGACAGTCTAATGCTTTACAAATAGCTTCCAGAGTAGAAAACCGCACTGCTTTAGCTTTTCCTGATTTTAGGATAGATAAGTTAGCAGTTGTTATACCTATAATTTCAGCTAAATCTTTACTTTTCATTTGACGCTTTGCAAGCATAACGTCTAAGTTTACTACTATTGACATAGGTTAAATTGTTAGGTCGTTTTCTTCAGTTACTTTTTTTGCTTTTTTGAAGACATCACTTAAAAAAATAAAAAACAAACCTATAAGCACATGAAATATAGGAAAATGACCACTAGTTAATTTAAAAGAGGTATTTAATAAAACTGGAAAAATAAATTTACTAACAAGTTGTATTACTGCAAATATTAATAATAAGCCACCCGCTTTTTTAAAGCTATTTATTACTACATCATTAAAATAATTCTGTTGTTCTAATTCAAAAGTAGATAGTCTTAAATTTTCTATTACTAAAACAAAAAGATAAATTAACCCCAATCCTATTACATTACTAACAATAGTGAGAATGCCAGATGTATCTGTATAATTTATAACATCATTTATAAACTTAGGTTTTAATTTATCAAAATTTCCTAAAATTAAATAATACATAAATTTAATTGACTCAAAAGCAAAAGTCAATATAAATAAATAATAGAAAATGTTTATTGCTTTTTTTATGATTGAAATACTTTTCATTTTAGCCTAAATTATATAGTTAAATTGTTTTCTTGTTGTAATTGGTTTCCATTGTTGATAAAATCAGTTAGAATTATCAAACCAAAACCTACTAATATTAAAAGTGCACTTGAACTTAATCCAGAAAAAAGAGTCATACCATTAGAATAAATCAACAATGCTATACTCCAAATTAAGCTTAGACTACCTGAAAACATAAAAAGCTGACCTGTTCTTTCAAATTTTATAACATTATTATGATTAAAAAAACCGTTTTTAATAGTGCCTTTTAACCCACTTTCTAAGAAAAATAAAGCAATAAAAGTTACAACTGAAATTGCTAAACCAACAAACTGCGTATAGTATCCAAATATAAACTTTTGATAAAATTCCTCTGAAAAATTCATAAAGTCAGGAGTGTAAACCACTAGATAGATATTGGATAAAAAAACAACACAATAAATCACTATCAACGCTATTATAAACCAATGTAATATTCTTATTTTTCTCATATTTCAAATATTTTTATTATTGTTTAACGATAACAAATATATAAAAATTATTGATAAACAATAATAACATTAAAAAAAAGACATTCATTTACTTTAATTTCATTTTAAAAATGAAACCAGACGTCGTATATTTAATCAAGCATAATTATTTGTTATATGAGTCAAACTTTTAAAACCATAGCGAAATTTCAATATACAGCTGAAGCACAAATTATAAAAGGAAGACTAGAATCTGAAGGTATTCAAGTATTTTTAAGTGACAATATAACTATAGATACAGATCCTTTAGTGAGCAATGCTATTGGAGGCGTTAAGCTTAAGGTTTTATCTACAGATGCCATGCAAGCACAACATATTTTAGAAAGTATTAATAAATACTCTATTGATGATGATGGTAATGCTATACATTGTCCCAATTGCAATAGTACTGAGGTCGCTATGTTTTCTACCATTAAAGATCTTAAATCTTTTTTTGCTTTTGTCTTTGGGTTTATTTCTGGTACACTTCCCTTCTATTCAAAAGATAAATATAGATGTGCAAATTGTGACACAGAGTTTGATGTAAAATAATCACAAAGCATCAAAACTAAGTCTCAACGTTTTAATAACAATTTCTATTTCACCCTCATTTAAATGTCCAAAACCTAAACGTATTGCACAAACAGCTTTACTTTGATACAAGATAGTTTTTGGCAGAAATAAATCGTACATTTTTGCTTTTTCGGCTAATTTCACAAGTGATATACTAGGCTTAAAATTTATCCAAATCGCTAAACCACCTGTAGGCACTTGCCAAGTGGCATCATCTTTAAAATGGGTCGTTAAACATGCACATAAATAATCACGTCGTTGCTTATAAATAGTGATGTTTTTTTTGATTAAACGATGTATTTCTCCCTCAGAAATTAATTCGGTTAAGATTTGTTTCTGAATTAAATCTCCTTGTTTATCTAAAATTTGCAAGTAATTTTTGGCTTCATTTATAATATTTTCGGGAGCTACAACAAACCCAATTTGAAAACTAGGAAAAAAAGATTGTCCTAATCGTCCTAAATAAATAACGACTCCTGCTCCATCAGAACTAGCCATAGGAAGCATCGCTGAACCTTCAAATTGAAAATCATAATCAAAATCATCTTCAATAATAGCAAAATTATAAGCTTTGGCTAATTGCAATAACTTTAATCGTCGCTCTGCTGTTAAAGTTACAGTTGTTGGGTATTGTCTATGAGCACAGACATACACACATCTAATACTGTTTTTGGTAAAATTCTTTTCAATAAAATCGACATCTATTCCATAAGCATCTACAGGAATAGTAATTATATTTGCTCCTGCTTGTTGAAAAATCATATTAGATTTGTAATGGCTTAAATGACCAACAAGTACAACATCCTCTTGTTTAATTAAAAGTTGTGAGACTATATACAAGCTCATTTCTGTACTTCGTGTACTGACTATATTATCAGGTTTTATATAAAAGCCTCTAGTAGCATTTAAGTAATTACATAATTGCTTACTAAAATTAGTGTAAGACTGTTCTTGGGTTTGATTCCATTTAGAGATTAATGAAGAACGCTTCATGGAAGCACTATACCATTTTGAAAACTGATGTGTTGGATGTAAGCGTAAATCTGGTTGTCCGTCGTTTATAACATATTTACTAACTGAAAACTCTTCAGTAGATGCTAAATTAAAAGACGATTGAAACTTAAAACCTGCAACTTTAGGATACGTTTTTAATTGCTCTAAACCCTGTAAAGCACCTTTTATTGCAGCTGTCTTTTTTTCTGGCATTAAAACAAATGTTCCTTTATTAGCAACTATATCTACCCAACCTTGCGAAGCCAACTCATCATAAACAGCTACTGCTGTATTACGGTTTATATCAAGTAAGACACTAAACTTTCTTGTTCCTGGTAGAGCAGTTCCTTCTGGTAAATACCCACGTTGGATAGCATTAATAATTTGTTGTGCAATCTGAATATAAATAGCTGTATTAGGCGATTTTTCAAAATGAATTAAAGATTTTAAGATACCATCAACCGGACTATGCATTGTTTTAAAACTGGACTACTTTAGTGATCCGGAAAGTTACGAAATTTGCAGCCTGAAAAAAAACACGAAATTAATTAATTATGACATTCAAATATGTATTCATCTTAACAGCTTTGTTTTCCCTTACAACACAAGCTCAAGATCTAGAACAAGAGCAGCAACTAGACTCGGTAATAATAACCTCTTCACGTATAGATTTACCATTTAAGGAAAATTCTAGAACCATTACTATAATTTCTGCTACAGATATTAAAAACAGTGCTGCAACTAATGTTGCCGATTTACTACAGCAAGTTGCTGGAGTAGATATTAGAAGACGTGGTACTGCAGGAAGTCAAGCTGACTTGTATATTAGAGGTGGTGGTTTTGACCAAACTTTATTATTAATTGATGGTATAAAAATGGACGATGCACAAACAGGACACCATACCATGAATGCTGCATTACCACTTGAAGTTATTGAACGCATCGAGGTTATTAAAGGTCCTGCTGCTAGAGTATTTGGCCAAAACGCATTTACAGGAGCCATTAATATTGTAACCAAAAACAGTTTAACCAATACAGTTTCTGCAAAATTAGAAACTGGATCTTTTGGACAATTTAATGCTGGAGTCACTGTTGGTAGCAACTTAGAAAACTCGTCACACATTGTACATATAGACAAAATGACTTCTGAAGGTTACAGATACAATACAGATTATGACAATAGCAACTATTTTGTAAAAAGCGTTTTTAATAAAAAGAGAAAAGCTGTTGAAATGATTACAACTTTTCAAGAACGTAAATTTGGAGCAAACGGGTTTTATGCTCGTGCAAGTGCTGTAGATCAATATGAAGAAACACAAAATAGCTTAATGGCATTTTCAACTAAATTTAATAGCGACAATTTAACCATTAAACCTCGTTTATATTGGAAACGTAATCAAGATGAATATGTTTATTTAAGAGAAGATCCTACAGTATACAGAAACTTACATATTACTAATAAAGTAGGTGCAGAAGCAAATGCCTCTTACAAATCCGAATTAGGTACTACTGGTTTTGGTGTAGACTTATCTAAAATTTATATAAGTAGTAATAATCTAGGTAACAGACAACGTTTTATGTCAAATCTGTTTCTTGAACATCAATTTAAATTATTTAATGAAACAGTAGATGTAACACCTGGTATAGCTGTAACCTATTTTTCAGACTTCAAGTTTTATGCATTTCCTGGATTAGATGTTGGAGTTAAAATTAACAACAACCTAAAAGCTTATGGTAATATTGGTTACACATATCGTATACCAACTTATACAGATTTATATTACAATGACTCTTTTACTTCTGGAAACGAAAACTTAGAACCAGAAAAAGCATTTGCTCAAGAAGTTGGATTAAAATACAATACTGAAAAACTTTCTGTTTCTGCAGCTGTATTTAATCGTGATGCTAAAGATTTAATAGATTTTATTAGACCTGATAATACCACAGAGGTATTTACAGCTAACAATATTGCAGAAGTAAAAACAAAAGGATTTGAAATAGATGCTAAATACAACTTCAATGTAAACAACTACAAACAAACATTTTCAGTTGCTTACAACTTTCTAGAAGACAATATCTTAGATCAAAACAAAGATTTATCTAGGTACTCTTTAAACACTTTAAAGCATCATTTTACATCACGTTTAAGCACTAAGCTATTTAAAAACGTAAGTCAAAATATTGTTTATAAACATGCCGAGCGTACTACAGGTGACAGTTATAATGTTTGGGATGCATCCATAGATATTAACCTAAAACAATTTACATTAACAGCAACTGCTGGTAACATTTTTAACGCAGAATATATTGAGGCTGGCTTTGTACCAATGCCACCAAGTAATGTGTTATTTGGACTGCGTTATAACTTTAACTAAAGTGTAACACACACAAATACTTTACTTTTGATAACGTTTTATTAACTTTGAAGCTTAAATTTTAAATTTGAGTTTAGACTTACAAGATATACCAAGAGTAAAAAGTATAACTAAACAGGATTTTATTAAAAATTATTTTAAGCCACAAAAGCCTGTTGTTATAGAACAATTTATTACCGATTGGCCAGCCTATACTAAATGGAATCTAGAGTATATAAAAGCTGTTGCAGGTGATAAAACTGTACCATTATACGACGATAGACCTGTAGATTATAAAGATGGTTTTAACCAGCCTCATGCAACAATGAAAATGAGGGACTACGTAGATTTACTTAAACGTGAGCCTACAAAATTTAGAATTTTTCTATGGAATGTTTTAAAAGAAGTCCCTCAACTTCAAAAAGATTTTAAGTTTCCTGACTTTGGATTACGTCTAATGAAGGGATTACCAATGTTGTTTTTTGGCGGTCGTGATAGCTATACATTTATGCATTATGACATAGACTTGGCTAATATTTTTCATTTTCATTTTGAAGGTGAAAAACAAATAATTTTGTTTGATCAAAAACAAAACAAACATCTTTACAAAGTACCACACGCTTTAATTACACGAGAAGATATAAATTTTTCAAATCCTGATTTTAACAAATGGCCTGCTTTAAAGAATGCTAAAGGATGGCAGTGTCAATTAAATCATGGTGAGGTTTTATACATGCCAGAAGGTTATTGGCATTATATGCGATACATAACTCCCGGATTTTCAATGAGCTTACGTGCAATAGCACGAAATCCAAAAAATTTAACAAAAGCTATATACAATGTTTTTATAATGCGTAATTTTGACAACTTAATGCGTCGCATTAAAGGTCAAAAATGGATTGATTGGAAAAACAAGAAGGCCATAATTAACACCAATAAGAATTTAAATTAAGTTTATAAAGATGAAAAAAGGATTACTTTTAGTAGCATTAATACTAACAGCAGGATTAGTTAATGCACAAGCTTTTGATGGTAAAGGAGATCAAAAACTTTCAATTGGAGCAAATTTACAAAATAACGTTAATGGTATCACATTAGCTTACGACTATGGTCTTGGCGAAAACATATCTGTTGGAGTGGTTACAGGATATGCTTTAAACCTAAATAATGGTTTAGATGCAGATTTTACTGATCGTTTTGAATTAGAAGGTCGTTTTAATGCTAATTTAGGTAATGTTGTTAATGTTAGCGATAATTTTGATTTTTACCCAGGAATTAGCTTAAGCTTAAAAAACTTTGGAGGACATTTTGGAATGCGTTACTTTTTCTCTGACGGATTTGGTATATTCTCTGAGTTTGGGACAACTTTTGCAAAGTTTAATTCAGATGCATTAACACCTGCAGAAAAAATACACAATCAGTTTACTGTAAATATTGGAGCTGTATTTAATCTATAATTAGATATAAACATCATAAAACAAAAGCCTTTTATTTTAATTATGAAAGGCTTTTTTTTATGTCTAAAAAATAAGCTCATTAGCTTTATCATAAACTAAATAATTCTCCCAACCTCTATACAATAGGTAGTCTATTAATTTTTTCTTTTTCTTATAATTATCAGTTTCTTTTAACGAAGCTTCTTTTTTTTCTGCTAAAGCATTAAAAACCTCAAGATATTCCTCTTCATCAATATCGTTAAGCGCTTGATCTATATTATACTTAGTAATTTCTTTTCGTTTCAACTCAAGTGCAATACGACGTTTACCCCATTTTTTAATTCTGAATTTACCACTAGCAAAAGATTTAGCAAAACGTGTCTCATTTAAAAATTTATGCTCTAAAAGATGTACAATTATGACATCTGAAGCTTCAGGTATCATATTCATATTTTTCAATTTTTGCTTGACTTCTTGATGACAACGCTCTTGATAAGCACAATAATGCTCTAGCTTTTTTTTTGCTTCTTCTACTGAAAACGATTGGGTTGATTTCATACTATAAAAATAAATAACTAGTATTTATAAACTATACTTCAATGATACTATTAAGTTTCTGCCAGGAGCAGCAATACCTGATGAATACGTTTTATATCGTTGGTCTGTAATGTTCTCTAGAGCTGTTGTTAAGGTAACACCTTCCCCTAATTGATATTGCGTTCTTAAATTTAAAGTATACCAAGCTGGCGCATATGGATTACCATTTTTATCTAAAGCATAAATATAATCCTTTTCATGCTCAGAAGGCGCTAACTGCTCAAACGATAAGGCATTATTATAGTTAATAAATCCATCAACTTTAAACTTGTTTTTTTGCCAAATTAAATGCGTATTTCCAAAATTTGGAGCGACATGCCTAACAGGTAATTCTATACCTTCAGTTTCTTCTGTTCCTCCTATGACATTATACTGTGATGTTAATTTTAAAGCTTTAGAGAAATTAATCTGAGCACCAATTTCAAAACCATAAATCCAAGATTTAGAAGCGTTTTGTAAGGATTGCACATTACTTAACTCGCCATCATATATAATTTGCGATTGTCCATTTAAAGTACCATCACGTCTTACTAAAGCATTATCTAAATACGTATAATACGTTGCCATATCTAAAATAAAAAACTTATCAAAATCTAATTTTAATCCTAATTCACCACTGTAAGCATATTCTGGATCTAGGTTATTATTTGGCACAACTACAGACCCTGGTTCTGAGTCAAACACCTTGCCTATATCGTCTATATTAGGCGCTCTAAAGGCTGACGATAAGTTAAATTTCCATTGTAATAATTGGTTAGGTGACCATGTAACACCTGCTGTTCCTGTTAATGCATTAGACGTATTATCTGATTCTGAAAATGGCAAATTTAAATACACATTATTAGCAGTAAAATCTGCCTTCTGAGTCACAGTATTGTAGCGTAAACCGGATTGAAACACAAACTTTTGATTTGGTTTGTACTTATAACTTGCATAAAGAGCAGCACTACTCCAAGTTGATCCATCAGGATACCTTGACACTGTTGGTTGTGTTGTATTATCATCTATATACTCTGTAAAGCCAGTAGATCCAACTTTGTTATAAACATACTCTAAACCATAAAATAAAAAGGAGGTTTCATTTAAAGCTTTTTCAAAATCTATATTAAAAGACAATGCATCTACAGACTCTTCTCTAACACTTCTTTCATTATCCTGAAAATCTCTATCCATTCTACTTTCCTGAAAGTTTTGATAAGCGAATGTTGTTTTTATATTATCATAAAAAGTCGCTTGGCTACTTCTTTTAACAACATTAAGATTGGTCATAAACCATTTTTGTGGACCATAATTCCACTCGGCTGACCTCAAGTTTTCACCTCTATACCTTATTAATCTATCATACCTTGAATAATCAGACGTCGTAGTATAAAAAACACCCAATCCAAAATCTAAATCTTCAGCAGCTTTATAGCTTACCTTTTGCATTAGATTAATTTGATTATAACCTGTGAATTTTTGAATACGACTGTCATTGTTTTGGATAATGACATCTTGATTATTTTGGGTTACTACATATTCTGGTCTTAAATAATCTTCAGGACCATGGCTTCCCATTTTTAAATCATTAAAATCTGTATAACTCACATTAGTTAAAAAAGCCCATTTTTTATAGCCTAAATTAAGATCTAAATGTGCAGTTTTTTCTTGACTTGCAGTTGCATACCTCAACATTACATTACTTTTAATCTCTAAGGTATCTGATAAAGAAAATTCTGGTTTTTTGGTATAGAAACTCATAACTCCACCTATGGCATCACTACCATAAATAATTGATCCAGCACCTAAGGTAACTTCTGTATTTTGAATAGATAATGGGTCTATTGATATAACATTTTGAAGGTTTCCACCTCTAAAAATAGCATTATTCATACGCACACCATCAACAGTAATCAATAAACGATTGGTCGAAAACCCTCTAATCATTGGGCTTCCTCCACCTAATTGACTTTTTTGCATATAAACCTGTCCTGTAGCTTCTAACAGATCTGCACTTGTTTGTGGATTGTTAAAACTTATATTTTTAGCAGTGACAGTTTTTATTGTTTTTGGAATGTCTTTTTTTCTTTGACCAAAATTAGACGCAGAGATGACAATCTCGTCCAACCCTTGCTGACTGTCTACCAAATAAACGACATCATTTACAGCTTCCTTATTGACCTGTTTTAATTGATGGGTTATATGTTGAAAATAAATAGTTTCGTTAGGCAAAAACCTATCCAAAGAAGCTTCTCCATTTAGATTAGTTATTTCGCTTTTAGTTTGTTCTTTATTATAAATAGCAACACCAAAAATTGGTTGTTTAGTGGTTTTATTAAGCACTTTTATAGTCTGAGAAGACATAGATATAGTGAAAAACAAAAGGAAAAACGTGCTTATTATAAACTTCATATTTTTAATTAAATACGTCATTAAGGATTTGTAAAGATTTTGGCTTTTTAAAATTGCCTAAATGTAACTCAAAATACACTAATATAAGTGTTAAAAAAGATTGTCTTTGTTTAGCATTAACTTTTATAGTATGTAGCTCATCAAATGTTGTACCTAACAATTGTTTTAGGAGTGCTAAATTTTGACCAGATACATTATGTTTTGAAATACTTAACTCTTGAAAATCTCCGTCTTGCAAATTAAAAGACGTTGCAGTTTCAATGTTTGTTTGATCGGGATAAAACCCTAAATATTTAGTAAGTTCTAACAGAAATAATAAATGAAAATTGGCATAATCATCATTAGCATCTAACCATTGTAGAGTGGCTTGTAAATAGCTATATAAAGGATCATTTTGTTCTTCTTCTTGAAGTGCATTTGACAATACTTCAGCAAGAAACATAACTATAGCACTTTTTAAAATATTTGTATGTAATGAGGTATATAAAAAATCTGTTTTTATATCTTTTATATATTGTAGAGAACGGTTGGATTTATAGTCTGTAATTAATTGTAATTGAGATAATGGCTGAAAATAAGCCACCTTTTTATTACTTTTTTTAGAGGCTAAAACTCCTTTTAATAAATAGCTAACCACACCTTGTTTTTGAGTATAGCATTTTACTATCAGGTCGTTATCTTTAAACCTTAACTTTGAGAGTACAATTGCATTTGTTGGTGTTAACATTACCTAACAACCATTACTTTTAGCACTTTGGTTTCAAAAGTATCTAAATCGTTTAGCATTATTAAATAGACACCTGAAGCGACGATGTTTCCGCCAAGGTTTTTACCATTCCATAGTGCTGTTCCTCCATCAATTTCTAAATTATACCCTTTAAATCTTGAGTTTGTATTTGTTTCGGCTTCAGCCACTAGATTACCTTCAATATCTAATATTTTGATATTTACATTTTCGGACAAGTCTCTAATTTTAACTTTATCACTTATTATATTAAAATTTGGCCTTACAGGATTTGGGTAAACATAAGCGTTTTCTAACGTTACTTGAGGTTTTGAGGCTTCCGATTTATAGGATACCATACCTTTATCTGTTGCGATATACACAACACCATTGACATCGTCAATATCAACATCTAAAATATCATTTGTTGGCAAAGGGGAGTTGTCTTTTGTAAAATGAAAAATAGTCTCTTGTCCATCTGACGAAAAATAGTATAAACCTGTATCTAATGTTGCGACCCATTTATTATTAGACCCATCAACTTCTATATCTGTTATGTATTGCTGAAACAAAAGCTCTCTAGCTATACCATCATCCAAAACCACAATGTTGTCCACCTCTGCTTCTCCATTTACAAATTGGTCTGTGTTATAAACAATTCTTAACCCCTTATCTGTACCAAGCCAAAGTTGACCGTTATTGTCTATTGTAAGTGTTTTTACAGATGGAGAAGGCATACCTTCTTCCTCTTCTGAAAGGTGATTGAAGGTAATGTTATTACCATTTTTATTTAGCCCTATGATTCCAAAACGATGGGTTCCTAAAAAAAAGTTTCCTGAGTCATCAAACACAGTATCAAAAAAACCGTTTTCATCAAAAGGATCAGGAATAACATCCTGAAAACTAAAAGAAGACCATTGGTTGTTTGAGTAAATATTTAAAGGCTGGTCTACTCTTCCATTCATAACCCAAAGTTCACCATCTTCATTAAAAACAGCTTTAGATGTCAAATAAAAATTTGAGTAAAATGGGGATAAAGTACTATTATCTTGATTAAAATAATTAGTTATCTCTCTGTTAGTCAATTCTATTAATCCTGAATTATAAGAAGTCACATAGACTTGATTTATATTAAATGGATTAATTACAATTCCTGTTAAAAAAAATGGATTAGCGACTGACTCATTAAAGGTTTTGTAAGGAATATTATCCCATTCTTCGGAATTAAAATAACTAAGGCCTGTACGTCTATAATCTCCAATTTCAAAGTTTAAAATAGCATTGTGCCCTCCATGTGTTCCCCAAAGATGATTTCCATTAATATTAATCTGAAAAAATCTGTTTTTTAATGGACCAGTAGGATGAATTTCTTCATAAACATCTTGATCAAAATACGATGTTTTTAAAATACCTAATCCAGCATTACCAGAATTTACAATAGCTTTGGTACCAATAAAGACTTCATCTTGATTAGCTATTAATGCTGTATTTAAATTAGAATATTCTGAAACATCAATTATTGTACTATACACTTCACTAAAATCATTACTATATACTTTTACAAGATTAGTAGCAGTAATTACTAAATGATTATCAACAGATTTAAAATCTGACACAGTACCTTGGATAGTTGTTTTTTCTATAAAATTACTATTTACAACTTCATATATTTTATTATTACTTAAAGCTGCATATAAATTATCTTGTACTTTTTGTATACCAACCCAATTATTTGCGTTAATACTTTGCCACTCTGCAGCATCAATCAAATTAGGGTTTGCTAACTCTCCTTTATACATACCTTGCGAAGAAGCTGCATGAATAAATCCATTAAAAACAGTTGTTTGATTGACATTAATCTGAGTATTATTTGGACCAATATAATAAGTATCACCAAATTCTAATTGATTAATGTCATAAACAGAAACACCAAAACCCGTTGATATGTATACAACATCTTCAAATCTATAAAATTGATTTATTATTTTACTAGCAGCAGGTATGGTTTGCTTTTCTAATATATCAACAACACTAAAAACAGAATTATCAATTTCATCATAAACCTGAATCAAACCGTTGTCATAACCAATTAATAAAATTGATTTATCTTCAATATATAAAACCGTTGTAATATCATCTCCTGACAAACCATTAATAGTGGATATTGTATGTATTTCTCTAGAAATAAAATCATATGTAAACACTGCATTTGTTGCTGCCACATATAATTTTTCTTGTGATTTAGTAACATCCTTTATATCTAGATAGCTGTAATGTCCCGTCCAATCAGCTGTAAAATCTTGCGCAAAATTAGCTGTAGTATTAGCAAATACCAACAAACATAAGACTATCTTTAAAATGCGCATTATTATATTTTTTAAGCTATATTAATCAAAAACCAAAATTACTGATTATTATTGTATTTTAAGTTAGCTTTTTAGTAAACAATATGCTATTTACAGACCCTATTTTTTTATTTTTATTTCTGCCAATTGCATTATGCTTCTATTATCTAGCACCTAAAAATCTTAAGAATTTAGTCCTCCTAATATTTAGCTTAGCTTTTTATACTTGGGGAGAAAAAAACTTAGTTTTACTGCTTTTAATTTCAGCTTCTGTAGATTATTCTGCAGGCTTATTAATTAAAAATGGGTATAAAAAAACAGGCCTTTATACCTCTTTATTTTTTAATTTAGGAATTCTTTTATATTTTAAATACGCTTACTTTATAACTTATAATGCTTCATTATTATTAAATAGTACGTTTAATATTTCGTTTTCAACAATTGAAGTTATATTACCAATTGGAATAAGTTTTTTTACTTTTCAAACAATGTCCTACACTTTAGATGTGTACCAAGGAAAAATTAAAGCTAATAATAACTTTATAGATTTTGCTTGCTATATAACGATGTTTCCACAATTAATTGCAGGACCTATAGTTAGGTATACAGACATTAAATACAATCTGAAAAATAAACATTTTGGTTCACATCAATTTTACAAAGGATGTAAACGCTTTATAATCGGATTATCAAAAAAAATGCTAATAGCAAACAATTGTGCCTTTTTTGCAGACGCTGCTTTTAATTTACCCAATGAGGAGTTGTCTATACTTGTTGCTTGGTTAGGTCTAATTTGTTATGCACTACAAATTTATTTTGATTTTTCTGGATATTCTGATATGGCAATTGGTTTAGGACTAATGTTTGGCTTTACTTTTCCAGAAAATTTTAACTATCCTTATATTTCTAAATCTATAAAATCATTTTGGAGACGTTGGCATATGACTTTATCTAGATGGTTTAAAGATTATTTATACATACCGTTAGGCGGAAATAGAAAAACCAAGACTAGAACTTATATTAATTTACTAATTGTATTTACACTAACAGGATTATGGCATGGAGCCAATTGGACATTTCTAATTTGGGGATTATGGCATGGTTTATTTTTAATTATTGAAAGACTTGGTTTTAATAACATATTAAAACAAACACATTCAGCTATTGCACATTGTTACACATTGTTGGTTATTCTCTTAGGCTGGGTGTTTTTTAGAAGTGAAACACTTGAACAAGCAACCTCCTTTTTAGTAAAACTTTTCAGCTTTAACAGCAAAACCAATTACGATTATTTTAATTTTTATTTTACTACAGAAGTAGTATTGGCCTTAATAATTGGTTTAATTTTATCAACGTCCATAGACAAGAAAATAGTTTGTTTTTTTAACAAACAAACTAAAAGCAGTGTTATTTACCAATCCTATGTTATAACAAAATCATTAGCATTATTAGCCTTGCTTTGGCTATGCTACTATTACATAGCAACTAACGCATACAACCCTTTCATATATTTTAAATTCTAAAAATGATGCAGTTTCAAAATTTAAAATATAGATTATTTATTGCTTCATTTTTAATAATGCTTTTAGCACCTAATATTGTCATGGTTTTGGGAATAGAAAAAAGCATGACTAATAATGAAAACACACAATTTGAAACACCTCCTAAATTCAATTTTAAAAACATTGGATTAACATTAAAAAATTACAAAAGTTACTATTTAGGCAATTATGGATTAAAAAAAACATTTGTTAATCAATACCTCAATTTTAAATCTGAAATTTTAAACGAAAACCCATTACCCAACAAAGTGGTAATTGGACATGATAATTGGTACTATTTAGGAGATTCATACAAACAAGTCTTAACTAATACCTTTGAGTCCCAATATAAAAAAAGACAAATCCTAAAAGTTGTAAAAAATATTAAAACTCTTTCTGAATATTTAAAAGAAAACAACATCGAGTTTTATATAACTGTAGCACCAAACAAACATAGCATTTACAAAGAGTATCTACCTTATCAGTTATCTAATAGCTACACGTTTTATAATCAAATTAAAAAAGAATTTGAAGTTAATAATATTAATTATATTGATTTACAACAAACACTATTAAGTCATAAAGAAGAAAACAAACTATATCATAAAACTGATTCTCACTGGAATAACTTAGGAGCATTCTATGCATATCAAGAGGTTATAAAAACCATTAATAAAACTAATATTATAGATCAAGTGCTTTTAAAAGACTACACTGTAAGTAGCTCAATAAAACCTGTTAATCATTTATCTAAAATGATTAACATCAATAAAAGGGAAAAGGTTTTTGATTTGAATGAAAAAAAACCAAGTAAAGTTGACACTATATCTTCAAAATATGATGATTTAACGTATTATAATCCTAATAAAAAACTAAAGTTACTTATGAGTAGAGATTCCTTTAGTGATGCATGGATCCCATTTTTTAACACTAGCTTTAATCAAACTAAATACATAAAAAATTACAACCAAATATCCACTAAATTAATCAAAGATTACAAACCCGATATTGTCATTTACGAAATTGTAGAACGCAATCTTCCCTACTTAACAAAACCTTTATTAATAAAACACCCTTAATCTTTTAAAAGATTAAGGGTGTTTTTAAGCTATTTGTATATTAGAATTATACAACTCCTTGTGCAAGCATAGCATCTGCAACTTTAACAAATCCTGCAACGTTAGCACCTTTTACGTAATCTACATAACCATCTTTTTGTGTTCCGTATTGTACACAAGATGCGTGAATATCATCCATAATTTGATTAAGCTTAGCGTCAACCTCTTCTCTAGTCCAATTATAACGTAACGAGTTTTGGCTCATTTCTAAACCAGAAGTTGCCACTCCTCCAGCATTAGATGCTTTTCCAGGAGAGAATAATACTTTAGCTTGTTGTAAAACTTCAATAGCTTCAGGCGTTGTTGGCATATTAGCACCTTCTGCTACAGCTATTACATTATTTTTAACTAAAGCTTCTGCTTCAGATTTATCTAATTCATTTTGTGTAGCACATGGTAACGCAATATCACAATTAACACTCCAAGGTCTTTCTCCTTTATGGAATGTAGCATTAGGATACTTAGTAACATATTCACTAATTCTAGCGCGTTGTACATTTTTAAGTTCCATAACGTGAGCTAGTTTATCTGCATCAATACCATCAGCATCATGTATGTATCCTGAAGAATCTGACATAGTTAAAACTTTAGCTCCCAATTGTGTTGCTTTTTCACAAGCATATTGTGCTACATTTCCTGATCCAGAAATCACAACTGTTTTACCAGAAAAAGAATCTCCTTTTGTTGCTAACATATTTTTAGCAAAATACACAGTACCATAACCAGTCGCTTCAGGTCTTATTAATGATCCACCATAAGAAGCTCCTTTACCAGTTAACACTCCAGTAAACTCATTTCTTAATCGTTTGTATTGACCAAACATATAACCTATTTCTCTTCCACCAACACCAATATCACCAGCTGGCACATCAGTATTTGCTCCAATATGACGAAATAATTCACTCATAAAAGATTGGCAAAAACGCATAACTTCGTTATCACTTTTCCCTTTTGGATTAAAATCACTTCCTCCTTTTCCTCCACCCATTGGTAAAGTAGTTAAAGAGTTTTTAAACACCTGTTCAAACCCTAAGAATTTTAAAATACTAAGATTTACAGATGGGTGGAAACGTAATCCTCCTTTATATGGTCCAATTGCCGAGTTAAACTCAACTCTAAATGCTCTATTAACCTGAGTATTACCTTCATCATCAATCCAAGGCACTCTAAAAATTATAGTACGTTCTGGCTCCACCATACGCTCTAATAACATCTTACCTTGATATTTAGGATTGTCTTCTATAAAAGGAATTACAGTTTCTGCAACCTCATGAACAGCTTGTAAAAACTCTGGTTCATGACTATTTTTTTCCTTTACTAGGTCTAAAAATGCTTCAATTTTATTTTTCATTATGTAAATAATTACAATGTTGTTATACTATTTGTAAAAAAGTAATACAAAGATACATTATCTTTAATATTACACCTATTTTTTTTTGATTTTCGCAATCGATATAGTTGATACCGAAATAAATAAAAAATTAATGCGTTTTATCTATAAAATTTGTATGTTGGTCGTGATTTTATATATTTGTTGAATAAATAGTCCTTAAAAATATGCCTAATCATGTTTAACCATAAGCAATTAATTCTAGCTGTACTTATTTTATTATGTACAAGCAATGCGTTTTCTCAGTTAGGCTTCTCTCATGAGATAGGCGTTATAACTGGTCCTGTGGCATTTAAGTCTGATTTTGGACTACGCACTGATTACGAAACAAATTCAGGAAATACTGGCTTTGGAATAGGTTTAGTACATTACATTAATTTTTCATATCAAGCTAATTGTAATTGTTATACTACTGACAATTATTTTAATGACCATTTTAAATTACGTACTGAAATTTCATACAACAAAACTAAATTAAGTCATTTTGGTGAATGGGTTGAAGGCTCAAGAACTAGCGACGAAGCAGAAAAATTAAGATCTCACACAGGTGAAGCTAATAATTTTGACATTGGTATGCAGTTAGAATTTTACCCTTTAAGCATTAGATCTTTTCAAGCTTACGGATATAAACTTGCTCCTTTTGTGAGTTTAGGTGCACATTATGTTTCCTATAATCCAAAAGTTTATACTAATTACGACAACGGAACAAATGATGTTGGAAATGTTTTAGATAGTAATAATTTTTATTCTCCTTGGCAACCTGGATCTGTAAATCCAGAATCTGGTTCTACCTGGTCTATAGTTTCTAGTATTGGTGTTAGATATAAATTAAATGCTACATCTGATTTAATGTTAGATTTACGTGGTCAATATTATTTTAACGATTTAATTGATGGTTTAGACCACCAACTTAATAGTAATAAACATAATGATTGGTTAGTTTGGCTTAACGTTGGTTACATATATTACTTAGATTAGGGTATAATTAAACTTATATAAATAAAAAGTTAAAAATATAACTTGAGCTTTTTTATTTATATAACATGATGCTTAGGCTAAAGCTTGTTTAAGATCATTAATTAAATCGGTTTCATCTTCAATACCTACACTTAACCTAATTAAACTATCAACCACACCTACTTTCTCTCTCTCGGATTTAGGTATACTAGCATGAGTCATACTAGCTGGATGACCACATAAAGATTCTATTCCACCTAAGGACTCTGCAAGAGTAAATACCTTAAGTTTTTCAATTATATTAATAGCTTCTTTATAATCGTTTCCTTTTGTAACAAAACTTAACATACCTCCAAAACCTTTCATTTGTACCTTAGCTATATCATGATTTGGATGATGATCAAAACCTGGCCAATAAACAGTTTCAATTTTAGGATGTGCATTTAAAAATTCGGCTACAGTCTTAGCATTTTCACAATGACGTTGCATTCTTACATGTAAAGTTTTTATACCTCTTAACGCTAAAAAAGCATCTTGTGGTCCACAAATTGCGCCACTTGCATTTTGTATAAAATACAGCCTATCTGCTAATGCTTTGTCCTTTACAACTAAAGCTCCCATAACTAAATCACTATGACCACCTAGATATTTTGTGGCTGAATGCATGATTATATCTGCACCCAAATCTAAAGGTTGTTGTAAATAAGGCGTTGCAAAAGTATTGTCTACAGCCAAAAGTACATCATGCTTTTTAGCTATTTTAGCAGTTTCAGAGATATCAATAATATTCATCATTGGGTTAGTTGGTGTTTCTACCCATATCAACTTTGTATTTTTATTAATGTATTGCTCTATATTACTAGCTTGATTCATACCTACAAAATGAAATTTGATACCGAAGTTTTCAAAAATTTTTGTAAACAATCTGTAAGTTCCACCATACAAATCATTGGTAGAAATAACCTCATCTCCAGATTTTAATAATTTTAAAACAGCATCAATAGCTGCCAATCCAGAGCCAAAAGCTAAGCCATATGATCCATTTTCTAAACTTGCAAAAGCGTTTTCTAAAGCTTGACGTGTAGGATTATGAGTTCTAGAGTATTCAAAACCTTTATGTCCTCCTGGAGTCGTTTGTGCATAAGTAGACGTTTGATAAATTGGTGGCATGACAGCTCCATAAGCAGGATCTGGTTTTTGACCACCATGAATCGTTTTTGTGTTAAATTTCATGTTCAAAACTTTTGTTAACAACAAAAATAGTTTTTACTTCGTTGTATTCAAACTAGAACCCAACCTTTAGTCTATGTTTAACACTACATCTAAAATAACAGTCTTTACTGTAATGTCTTGTTTATTAATCACTTTATCTTGTGATAAAGATGAAAAATTGAGTTTCTCTGAAACCGAAATCACAAAAGAAAAAGAAACCTTTGTGGAAATTATCATTCCAAAAGCAAACGGAAAATCAAAAACTGCAAAAAATATAAACGACGCACTAACTAATTTTGCGTGTGATGTTTTAAATATTGATAGTGCCAAAAATAAAACGACTACAATCAATCAAAGTATTGATGCTTTTAATGCAGCCTATATTAATTTTAACGAAACACTACTAGCTGATTTTGATACTAAGTTTCCTAGATGGGAAGCTTTGATAGATGGTGAAGTATCTTACCAAAATGAAGCTTTAGTTTGTGTTTCCATGAATGGTAGTATTACTACAGGAGCAGCAAGTAGCAGTTTAAAATTTAAGTTTTTCAACTTTGATTTATCTAACGGAAAATCGCTTAAAACCAAAGATATTGTCAACAACATGAAGGTGTTTAAAGCTTTAGTCAAAAAATATTACGATAAAGAGCTACTAACTACCTACACCAGTGTTAACAATACCACAGATAATTTTAAACTACCCGAAACTATTGGTTTTAATGAAGACGGAGTAATTATAGTATATGATAATTTTGAACTTGGTAACTTTACCAAGCAACTAGTAGAATTTACTATACCTTACACTGTGGTCAATCAGTATTTAAATTATTAAACATACTTTTTAAGCGCAAGGATATACCCTAAATGTATACCTTCATGAAAATTATTAAAAACCAACGCATCATCTACACAAGTTAAAGTACTTTTTGTAGACACTGTATATTCTGTATAAGTTTTAAACACGTTATTATTATAATCTACTTTTGTGGTTTCGATAGTAGAAAATAGCAACCTTTTAACCTCATCCACTTCAGCTTGTGTTACTGGTCTTTCTGTTTTAGTTCCTTTTCTGTAAGTTTCAACCAAAGCATCACTTACAAGCATTGGCACATCAGATAATTTATAAACCAATAACTGTTGTGTGACTACTGTATGTGCAATATTCCAAAACATATTATTACTAAATCCTTCAGGTACTTTATTTAACTGATCTAAAGTAAAGTTTTCTAAAAAATGCTTAAATAACATTCTGTTTTTAATTGCAACATCAAAAGTAAAGTCCATAATATTCTTTTTTTGTCAAAAGTAAGTAAATTAAAAAATCTTCAGAAAAATAAGTTTTCAATAATTAACTTGTAACCAAATATAATTACCATGAAAACACACCACTATAAAACAACCCTAAACTGGACAGGTAATCTTGGTCAAGGCACCACAAATTACAAAGCATATAACCGCAATCACACCATTAATCACGATCAAAAAAGTCAAACTATACTAGCTAGTGCAGATCCAATGTTTTTGGGTGATCCCTCAAGATATAATCCAGAAGAACTTTTACTAGCGTCCATTGCCTCTTGCCATATGTTATGGTATTTACACCTATGTGCAACAAACCATATTATTGTTACCAATTATCAAGACCAACCAGAAGGCACAATGCAAGAAAACACCAATGGAAGTGGACAATTTACTAATGTCACATTAAACCCAAAAGTACAAGTCAAAGATCAAAACATGGTAGATAAAGCCAATCAACTACATCATCAAGCAAATCAAATGTGCTTTATAGCTAGATCATGTAATTTTCCTATAACACATAACGCTTTCGCGGAAGCTTCGCCAAGCCAACCATAGTTTTAAATACAAAAAGAAGTTATTTTTTGCTAAAAAAAACGACCTTTGTTTAAAAATAGTACAAATGAAAAAAGTATACTACCTTAAAACCTGTAACACTTGTTTAAGAATTTTAAACGAATTAAATCTTCCTGAAACTTTTCAGTTACAAGATATAAAAGCTAATCCACTAACAGCTCAACAAGTAGATGAGTTAGCAGCATTAGCAGGTAGTTATGAAGCATTGTTTAGCAGACGAGCTAAACTATACAAAGAAATGGGTTTAAAAGACCAAACCCTAACCGAAAAAGATTACAAACATTATCTGCTAGAACATTACACCTTTTTAAGTCGTCCAGTCATTGTTATGGATGACCAGATATTTATTGGTAATTCTAAAAAGACAACTCAACTTACAAAACAAGCATTAGATGAAAGCTAGATATTGGGCATTATTGGCAGCCTTAACCGTTCAAATCCTTTATGGGTTAAACTACACATTTGCTAAAGATGTAATGGTTGGTGGATTTGTAAAACCTTTTGGTTTTATAGTCCTTCGTGTTGGTGGTACAGCAATATTGTTTTGGCTATTTAGTTTTTTAGGTCCAAAAGAAAAAATAGATCAAAAAGACTTTTTAACACTGGTTTATGCAGCCTTCTTTGGTGTCGCTACAAACATGCTCTTATTTTTTAAAGGGCTAGAATTAACAACACCAATACACGCCTCTGTAATAATGATAACCAGTCCTATTATCGTATTATTACTATCATCATATTATCTAAAAGAAAAAGTAACCAAACTAAAAGTTTTAGGTGTTGTTTTTGGTTTTACAGGAGCTGCAGTTTTAACCATTTATGGTGGCTCTAAAAGTCCAGGAGACAATGTGTTTTTAGGTAATATAATGATTTTACTAAATGCAGTCTCATACAGTATTTACATTATAATTATAAAAAAACTAACCTATAAATACCATCCATTTACATTTATAAGATGGTTGTTTTTAATTGGCTTTTTTATGGTTTTACCTTTTGGTTTTAATGATGTAGCAGCTATTAACATAACCAATTTCACACCTTACATATGGTTTTCAATAGCATTTGTAATTGTTGGTGCTACTTTTGGAACTTATTTATTAAATCCTTTAGCATTAAGACATTTAAAAGCATCAACAGTGACTGTTTTTATCTACCTACAACCATTAATAGCAGGTATTTACGCTATTATAGCAGGTAGTGATGCTATTACCTCTGTCAAGCTAATAGCATCATCACTAATATTTTTTGGTGTGTACTTAGTAACTAAAAAGCCTAAAGTTACAACGTTAAATTCTTAGGTACACGTCCATGACTACGCATGTCTTCTTTGGTTAATATTTTATAATCTTCGGTTTGCGGAAACTTATTAGCCATTAGTAATAAATCTTCAGGTAAACCTGTAAGTTTTCTTGTATTTAAATCTATCCATGCGCCTACAATTTCACAAAAAGCTAAATTTTGGCCTTTACTATTGTAAAAATTATGGTCAAATTTAAAAAACATTCCATCTTCACTTAAACCAGATACCTCTAAGCTTACAGTAATTGGTTGCCCTAAAAAAGCTTCTTTAAAATAATGAACATGCTCATGGAACACCACAGGACCTAAACCGGCTTTACTTAATGTCATTAAAGAAAACCCATGATCTTGCAAAAAAGCAGTACGTGTATGTGACATGTAATTTATATATGCAGAGTTAGCTAGATGTCTATTAGCATCAATATCACTCCATCTTATTTCAAAATCTTTTTTGTACATAATTTTAGTGTTTTTTGGTCACTCAAATTTACAATAATTAGCTGTGCACGCATAATAAAACTTCTATTTCTTAAGCGTTGACATTTTACTTACCTTTGTAGCAATTAATTAGTGTTTATATGATTTATTCGATGACAGGTTATGGCAAATCTGTATTACAATTGCCAACAAAAAAAATAACTATAGAGTTAAAATCGCTTAATAGCAAAAACCTAGATTTGAATGCTAGAATGCCTTCAATTTACAGAGAGAAAGAACTAGACTTACGTAAATTAATTGCTAAACAACTAGTACGTGGTAAGGTAGATTTTTCTATTTATGTAGAAACAACTGCTGATGATACCTCAACACAAATTAATGCTCCTGTTGTAAAACAATACATGGAACAATTAAAAGCTGTTTATAATGATGGTAACCAAATGGAGTTACTAAAAATGGCTGTTCGTTTTCCAGATGCATTAAATACTGTTAGAGAAGAAATAGATGACACAGAATGGACACAAATTGAAGCCGAAATAAAAACTGCTTTAAACCATTTATCAGATTACAGACTAAATGAAGGAAAGGTTTTAGAGCAAGATTTTAAAGATCGTATTAAAAACATTGCAGACTTACTTGAACAAGTCATTTTTATGGATCCAGAACGTATAGATGGTGTTAGAGAACGGTTAAGAAAAGGCGTCGAAGAACTAAGAGAAAAATACGATGATAATCGTTTTGAACAAGAGTTAGTATACTATATTGAAAAGTTTGATATTACCGAAGAAAAAGTAAGACTAAACAACCACCTTAACTATTTTAACGAAAGTATAAACAGTCCGGATTCTAACGGAAAAAAACTAGGTTTTATCGCGCAAGAAATTGGTAGAGAAATCAACACAATAGGTTCTAAAAGTAATTATGCACCAATGCAACAATTGGTTGTACAAATGAAAGACGAGCTTGAAAAAATTAAAGAACAATTATTAAACGCGCTTTAAACACTACTACATTGACTAAACAACCAACAAAACAAGGCAAATTAATTGTGTTTTCTGCACCTTCTGGGTCAGGAAAAACTACCATTGTAAGACATTTGCTTAAACAGGAACAATTAAATTTAGCGTTTTCAATTTCTGCAACTTCAAGAGAAAAACGCGGAACAGAAGTAGATGGTAAAGACTACTATTTTTTATCTGCTAAAGATTTTAAACAGCACATAAAAGATGATGACTTTTTAGAATGGGAAGAAGTGTATCGAGACAATTTTTACGGAACTTTAAAAACAGAAGTCAAGCGTATTTGGGCTTTAGGCAAAAATGTTATTTTTGATATTGATGTCTCTGGAGGATTACGTATTAAAAGAAAGTTTCCTGAACAAACTATAGCTATTTTTGTTAAACCACCAAGTATTGACGAGCTTAAAATTAGACTTAAAAAGCGTAAAACAGAAAGCGAAGACAAGATAAATATGCGCATCTCTAAAGCCAGTGCAGAATTAGCTACAGCACCTTTATTTGATGTTATTATAGAAAATGATAATCTTGAAAAGGCTTTAAACGAAGCTGAGCATTTGGTTGACAGTTTTATTAAAAGCTAATTAAAATACACCTAAGCATAGAAGTAAAACATGAAAATAGGCTTATACTTTGGATCGTTTAATCCAATACATATTGGACACTTAATTATTGCTAATCAATTAGTAGAAAACAGTGATTTGGATCAAATCTGGTTTGTTGTAACACCGCACAATCCATTTAAAAAGAAAAGTACATTGTTAGACAATCATCAAAGATTAGAGATGGTTTATTTAGCAACCAAAGACTATGACACACTAAAAGAAAGTGATATCGAGTTTAATTTACCTCAACCAAATTATACTGTAAACACGCTAGCTTATTTAACTGAAAAACATCCTACAAAAGATTTTTCATTAATAATGGGTGAAGACAACTTAAAAAGCTTTCATAAATGGAAAAACTATCAAGTTATTTTAGACAACCACCACATTTATGTTTACCCAAGGATAAGTGAAGGCGTTACTGAAACACAATTTGATAATCACCCTAAAATTCATCATGTCGAAGCACCAATAATTGAAATTTCTTCTACCTTAATACGTAACAGTATTAAAGCTGATAAAAATGTCAAACCTTTATTAAGTGAAGACGTTTGGACCTATTTAGATCAAATGGGATTTTATAAATAACATTACAAAAAAAGCGACCCTAATGGAATCGCTTTTTTTATGTTAACTACTGTATAAATTAATCTAAAGCAGGAATACGTAATACTTGACCTGGATAAATTTTATCAGAATCAGTTAACATAGGTTTATTGGCATCAAATATTTTTGGGTACTATATAGCATCATTACAATAATGTTTAGCTATTTTTCTTATTCCCACAACTTTTGCTCCTGTATTTTTAATACTTATACGACTAATGTTTTTAAAAAAACAAAAAACCGCTTAAAACAAATGTTTTAAACGGTTTTTACAAACTAACTAATAAAAATATTATGCTCTAGAGTTTTCTCTAGTATTGTCTTGTTTTTTAGTATGCTGGACACGTTTTTTAAGACCTGAAGTTTTTGATGTATCAATTGACTTTCCTTGTTTTAAATATTGGATATAACCACGTCCTGTAAATTCATATAACGTTCCTGAAGAAGGATGAAATAATTCTATACGTTGATCATTAACAATACTCAATTCAAACTGCTCATTATCAAAATAATCATAATCTAAAACCAATGTCTTTAAATACATATTACCACTAACGTTTCCGACGTTATAAAACCCTGAATAATCCCAATATAAATTGTTTGGGTCAATTCCGTTTGGATCTTGACTACTTCTAAAAGTATCATCGTTTCCTCCAGTTAAAAACTGTAAATAGTTTTCGTTATCAAATTCATTTAAAGCACCATAATTACTGGTATATGTTTTTTCCCAAGCTTCATATTCTTGTAAAAAATATTGGATGTTATCATAAAACACATAGTCATAATCAAAATTATTACGTTGGTAACCATGTAAAAAATACGATGTATCAGTAAATGGGTTGTATAACTCGATAGTATTATTATCTATTTGATAAACATCAAAACTATCATATCCATCAATATCATGGTCTATGTCTAAAATATTATCATAAGCATTGTAATAACCAATTGGTATCCCAAAACCGTTACCTTGACTTCCAATACCAACTAAATTATTATTAGCGTAAAGGGTTCCGTTTCTAAAAGATACGGTAAAGGCTATTTGTAAAAAAGGAGACTCGCCATAACCTATAGTTTCTTCAACAGCAACATACCATAACTCATGAGAGTTTAAGACTTGATTGATGCTTAAAGGTATTGGATCGTTGTAATTATCTACAGCTACTTCAGTATAACACGAAGTAAACAAAGTTGCTATTAAAGCAAAACCTGAAAGTAATTTTAGAGTTTTCATAATCTGTCATTTTAAGGATTGATACTTAACTGTTTTCAAAAGCTGTGCCAAAAAGCAAACAACATTGATAATCCATTAACATTTATGACTTAAATTTTATGTATTTTTGAATTAGTTATTAAAATTAAATAATGAGTCAACAATTAAAATACGCTGTTTTTGGATCCGGAAGTTGGGCTACTGCAATTGTAAAAATGCTATGCGAAAACTTGGATGAAGTAGGATGGTACATGCGTAGCGTTTATACTAAAGAGCATTTATTAAAAGAACAACATAACCCAAGTTACTTAAGCTCAGTCGAGTTTCATTTAGAACAACTAAAACTAAGTAACGATATTAACGAAATGGCTAATTACGCAGACGTACTAATTTTTGTAGTACCCTCTGCTTTTATACATTCTGAGCTACAAAAACTAACCGTAGACATTACCAACAAAACAGTAGTTTCTGCAGTAAAAGGGATTTTACCAGAAACAGGAAAACTTTTAGGCGAGCATTTTCATGATAATTATAACATACCATTTGATAATATTGGTGTGATTGCTGGACCATGCCATGCAGAAGAGGTTGCACTTGAGCGATTATCTTACCTAACCATATCTTGTGCAGACCAACAAAAAGCACAGCACATTGCAGATGCATTATCTAGTGACTATATAAAAACCAAAATCAGCGATGATATTATTGGTACAGAATACGCTGTAATGCTTAAAAACATTTATGCAATAGCAGCAGGAATAGCACATGGTTTAGGATATGGAGACAATTTCCAGAGTGTATTAATGAGTAATGCAATACGCGAAATGAAACGTTTTATTAAAAAAATGCATAAAATGAAACGTAACATAAACAACTCTGCCTACCTTGGTGATTTACTAGTCACAGGCTACTCTACATTTTCGCGCAATCGTATGTTTGGAAACATGATAGGTAAAGGTTACACCGTAAAATCCGCACAAATGGAAATGAGTATGGTTGCCGAAGGTTATTATGCCACAAAAAGTGCCCATTTACTAAACTCCAAAAACAAGAAAAAAACACGCTTACCAATAGTAAACGCAGTTTATGACGTTTTGTACGAAGGTAAAGATGCAAAAAAGGTGTTTAAAAAATTAACAGATAAATTAGACTAAAAAAATCCCTTTGCAAAAAGGGTTTTTTTTATAAACTTTAAATTATAATTTGGGCGTTACCTAAAGGTCGCGCTTTACGTTGCAATCTTTTTAATCGTACCTCATAAAAAGGATTTACACTGCAATCGCTAACGCGTAAACAGCCCAATTAATTACTTAACCAAAACACCTTTTAATTGCATTAAAGGCAAAGGTTGTAAAGCCTTAATATTAATCGTGTTTTTTCTAAACAAATACGTTTTATCATACATCTGGTTACCTTCAAAAAAAGTAACCTTAAACTGGTTATTTAACGCTAAAACCTTGTCTTGTAAAAATTCTATTTTAGCATAACTTCTGGCAGGTAGTTTTGCAATAGTATGACGCATTGGAGGCGTCATTTTAGTATCATTATAGCCTTGTGACACAATTAAAACAGTATCTAAATCTACATCACTATTATTAATAATATAAGCATTCCAATCTAGGGTTTTATACTCTAAATGCTGCTCTTGTACAACAGCAACATGTACATCTTTAACCTCAGGAATAACAATATCTTTTTTCATAAAAACACAATACTAATTATCAAAAATTTACTGCAAAAATATAGATTAGTAGTATAGATTATGTAACATTCGGTAAGTTTTTATTACATATATTAGCATAAATTAATAAACAATGACCAATTTTAAACCAATTTTACTATTAACATTTTTAGCAATCACCTTAACTTCCTGTGTAGATGGAGCATCAAAAGCACACTCTGCAATGCAAGAAGAAGACATACCTGATTGTAAAATAATGATTATTTTAGGTGATGACCGAAGTGGCTCGTCACAAAGCATTCAAAAATTAGACAAAACAGACTACGAAGCTGTAATAGACATTATCAACCAAAATGGACATGGCTACTTTGCTTCAACCATAATTGGTAATCCTGCACCAAATTCTAAAGAAATTTTTAGACTAAAAGTAAGTGCATTAAAACCTTATGAAGATATTTTAACCTCTGAAAACCCAACATTAACAGAGCAAGCCAAACAAAAAAAGCACAACGAAAAAATTAAAGCTAAAAACGAAAAAATTAAAAAGAAAAACCAATCTCGTTTAAAAAGCTTTTTATCCAAAACATTAGAGTCTTCTATATTAGGATACAAACCGCATAAAGGTAATGACATTACAAATATAGATTTAGCATTTGGTCATATCAATAAACTTTTAAAAGAACCAAATATTGAAGACTATGACAAAGTGATAGTTGCTTTATTTACAGATGGTGTTAACGAGCCTGTTAGATCTGGAAAAATCGTAGACATCAAAAATAATTTAGAACTAACCGATAATGCAGAATTATACCTTGTCGGATGGAAAGACACTTCTGTTTTTGGAGGAATTGAAATTAATGAATTTGAAGGGAAAGAAGGCTTTTTTAGCTACCTAGAAGATTTTGAATGCTTATAATAAAACACACATAACCAACCTATGATTGTTAACTGGAATCAACCATCAACAGACGAGTCAGAAAACCTATATTCAATATCTGATGAAGTCGCAGCAAGAGCTAATTCGGCATCAAAACGTGCTAGAGACACATTTGAAGTACTAAAACCTGAAGAAGCAAAGCTTAACCAATGGGACAAAATAATGTCCAATGCTTATGTAGTCCCTTTTACAATATCCTTTATAGTTATTTGTATTTTAGAATACTATTTTAGTCGCGAGATTTATCGTGATATTTTACCTCAAGCGCCTTGGGTTATAGGTATTGGTATAATTTTTATATCTATAGTCATTGCCGAGCTTTTAGTAGGTATGTTAAGTGCACATACTAGAAATAGACGTTTTTTTGAAGACAAAAAAATATTAGCCAATGCATCCACACCAGACTCTGATATTATAAGAGGTGTCTACAAACACGCTAGAGGACAGTTTATTTTTGGATCTATACTTTTTATAGCTATTGGAGGAGCCATTTTTTATTTTTCAAAAGAACGTGTTGCTAGAGAAATTGCTGCAGGAATAAGAGAATCTGCTTTTGGAATTCAAGATATCCTACCTGTATTATTTTACATTTTAGAAGTTTTAGCTGGTCTGTTTGTTTTTTATTTATTTAAAAGATCTGTAGTCGCATATAAAAACTATAGCAACAGAAAAAAATACAGTAAAGAAGTAGAGATAGCAAGACAGCACACTAGCGAATCTTGTAAATACTTTGATAATGCAGAAAAAAAGGGATACAATACATTTTTAGATGACGTTAGTAACAACTTGCATTTAGGGTTTTACCGAAACAAACACCAAAACACTAATCAACAGCATTTAAACTATGTTAATGAACCAGAAATTGAGCAACAATTTTTTAAAGCTAAATTTTTAAATGTTAATGGTCAAGCTGTACAAGTCACAATTGATGTATTAACAGAATACAAGTTTAAAGAAAGTAAAACTAGCGATGCTAGTGGTTTAATAGAATTAACAATAAACTCATATCCACAAGATCAAATCAAACAATTTAGAATCACCTACTTTAATAGTAATGATGATAAGGTTGTAGAAGAAATTTCAGGTAACTACTCGTTAAACAACGATGTTCCTTATGAAATAATCTTAAAATAAAATTTTAAAATCACTTCAAATAAAAAGCCCAACTTTAGATTAAAGTTGGGCTTTTATATTGGTTAAACTCTGGTTTAATTAACTATTAATGTATAATCTATATCATCCACATTTAAATAGCTGTTAAATATATCTTGATGTTTGTTAGTGACTAAAGCTTTAAGCTCTTTTATTTCTTGCCTATTAAACATTAAAACTAAATTTTCTTGTAACGTTGGTATCGGAATTTTACGTTTAACATTAGCATTTGCATACTTATGTTCCCAATATTCCGTTTCAATAAACATTATATATTTTCTAAATTGATTATACTCAACAGGTGAAAATTCAAAATAAATATTATTAAATTCTAAATGAAATTGCTGGCAGTTTTTACAAAAATTTAATTCGCCTTTAGAGGTTTTATTAATCGCTTCTATTCCTTTACACATAATATTGTTTTAAAGATTAATAACAGTCGGTTAATAGTTGATTATTTTGCTCAAAAACACTTAATGGTTGTTGCAATGTATTAGTTGTTATTTTATTTAAAACATCTAACACTTGATTTTGCATTGCAATAGACCCACAAATCATTATAACACCATTATTGCTTAACACCTTAGCAATAAGGTCTTGCTGTCTTGCTACAACATCTTGCACATAAACTTTATCATTGGTTTCTTTAGATAAAGCCATATTAAAACTAGCTAAAGATTTATTATTTAAACTACCATCTATTGTGTTTTTATACAACTGTAACGACTGTTTAGTACGTCCTCCCCAAAACAAATGCTTTGTGGGTTTAGACTGTTGTATCATGCCTAAAAACGGTCCAATTCCTGTTCCGTTTGCTATAAAAACAACATCTTGTACTGTTTTAGCTTTAGGTATATTAAAACTTGTGTTGCTTTTAACAACAGCTTTAATTTGAGTATTGACTTTTAAATTATATAAGTAATTAGAGCACACTCCAAACTCATGTTTTTTTATACTTATAACAATGTTACCATCTATTTTTCCGATAGAATATAGTCGCTCTACCTTATCCTTTTTTGGAATAACAGAGAGTAAATCTCCTGACTTAAACTTAAGTTTTTTATTAGGTTTTAATGTAATAATAAAAGTGTTATCTATATTAATATCGGTTTTATCTACGACAGTAAACAATTGGTCTTTTCTTGCTCTATTTGAAACTTTTAAAGTCGAAGCATCAAAATCTAAGTCAACCGATTGACTCCATTTTTTTGCCCAATTTTTAAAATCGGATTCAGATTGATTATGAATTTTAAATAATTCAACATTAGGTTGAAATTGAGGATGCAGTTGCAAATTAGCATCAACTATTTGCGCAAATTTACAATACTCAGGATACTGTAAAGAGCCAAAACCAACTACAGCATAATGCATTAAACGCTTTTGTTTAACACTGTGTAATAGCGTTAAAAACTTTTTAGCGTTTATTGGCGCTTCACCTTCACCATAGGTTGATGTTAATACAATTAATTGTGAAGCATTTTTATAGTTGGTATAACTGTTTAAATCTGAAATAAAAACCCGATTACCTTTATCTAATAACCCTTTAAAAAATGCTGTTGCTAAATGGTATGTACTACCTGTTTCAGATCCGACAAGTATTATGATATCTGCATTATCCTTGGTAAATTTATTTTTTGGTATTACTGTGTTTTTACGTCTATCAATAGTCATTTTAAATCCAGAATAGATAAAAAACAAGATATTAATACAGGCTATAAATAATACAATAGACCATAATACAGTTCCTTTGCCTGTGTGTAAAACCAAACTCCAATTAGATAAAAAAGTTACCATTGGATCTTTAACTTCGCTTAAAACTTGACCAGAATATTGGTGTACAAGAAGTTCTTTGTTTTTTAGTTTTAAGATGAAATAATCTTCTTCATCTTCAGAAAACGGAAACTCTAAAGTTTCAACATTATTTAAACTAATGGTTTCAAAAACTGACGTTTCAGGCTTTATTTCTGTTACAGCAGTAGTTTCAAAATTTATAGTGTGTTTGTCTTTTTTTTCTTCGATTAAATCAAATTTTAACAACGATAAATACACACCTGTAAGTGTTATTATTATTATTGGTATTAATGATAATCTACCTAAAATAACGTGCCAATATTGCGCAAAATCTTCATTTATAACTTTGGCAAAAAACTTTTTAATTCCGCTTTGACGCTTTATAACTAATATAGCTCCAGTAAATGCAATTAGAAATAATAAAAAAGAACCCAAACCTACAAAAAAGCGACCAATACCTTTTAAAAATAACGAGCGATGTAAACTTGTGGTAAACTTAAATAGATTTGAGACCTCAGGTTTTTGGCCTAAAAACGCAGCTGTTTTAGGGTTAAAATATCCATTTAAAGAGTTACCTTCTTTTGTTATTACAGAAGCAGATACAAATTGATTTGCATCTACTTCTATACTAATAATTTCTGGATATTGTTTTTTAAATGTGGCAATTGTTTGCTCTACATTTAGCTGCTCTATACCATCTATTTTAAAAGGTTGTATTTGTTCTGAAATAGGTTGAAATGACAACACTATTCCTGTAACTGTCGCTAAAAAAACAAATACAAAAGAAGTTATAGCTAATGCTAAGTGACTATACCTCCAAATAGAAATGATCATAGAGATGTATTTAATTAGGCATTAAACGTATGTAACGTATAAATCCTGTACCTTCTTTTTTACTTTTTACACTCTCTGACGTTAGTAAAAACTGAACATCTTGTGTGTAATATTCTTGATCCTCAACAGCTGTTTCAAAACGTATACTATAACCAGAATCTATTTTAGAATCTTCAATTTCTATAACGCTAATAGCACGCTCACCTCCAGAAATTGTTGCTCCTGTTAAGGCATCAATATCTGTACGCACTTTACCTTGAAATTTCCACCATTGTGTAATGTCATGGTACCACTCTTCATCATCACCTTGTACGTAAAGTGTTTTTTCGTATTCGCCTTCTGGATTAATTAATGAAATAGCAATATATGCACCTTCACCTGTATAGTTAGTCATTTGCACCATACACTTGTATTTTGTAGAAGTCGCAATGGTTGAAAAAGAAAATAAGGCGACACAAAGTAACGCTAGACTAAAAATTAGTTTATAATTTTTCATTAGTAGTAATTATTTTAAAAAGTTTAATGATACTCCTTTTTTAGACAATAATTCGTTTTCTGAAGCTAAGTCAAAAACGGTTTCGTCAAAAGATGTTTTTATATTTTTATCGGCTCCTAAAGATAATAAGTATCTAATTACTGTAGTGTCTTGTGCTTTCATTGCTGCTAAATGTAACGCAGTGTTACCTTCACTATTTATAGCATTAACGTCTACATCAAACTGAGCGATTTGCTTTAAAAAGTTAGTATCATTTTTATCTAAAGCTAAATGTAATAGCGTGTTTCCGTTTTTTTGAGGCGTAGTAAAGTCTAAACCATTGCTTTCTAAAAGCTGTAATTTAGTCTCAAAAGATTTAGTATTTCTTGGACTGTAGGACTCTAATAAATAGTAAGCTAAATTATTACCTTTAGCATCTGTAACATCGATTTTTGCATTTTTAGATAGTAACAACTTAACAACATCTGTACTATTATTTTGGACTGCTAATATTAATGCTGTTTGTCCTTTTTTGTTAGCATACTCAATGTTATCAGCTTTACTTAAAAGTGTAGTAACAACCTCAACAGAATTGTTTTTAACTGCATTTAAAAACGGAGTGTTACCGTTTTTATCTGCCGCATTTACGCTTACCCCATTTTCTATAAAGTAGTTACTAACCGCTACATCTTTACTTTTAGCAGCTGTATTATGCAATGGAGTTAAGCCTTCAATTGTTTTAACATTAGGTTTTAAACCAATACTTTCTAGGTATTTATATACTTCAAGACCATTTGTTTTACCACGAGTCCCTTGACTTGCAAAAATAAATGCTTGATCATTACCTTTTAAACCTTCTTTAATTAAGCCTTCTAAAACTTCAATATTACCTGTTTTAGCAGCGTAGTTAAAGATTCCGTTACCGTTATTATCTACGCTTTTTACGCTAATACCTTTATGAATAAAGTAGTTTGATAACTTGATATTGCTTGGTGCAGCTAACAACATAGCGTTTGCACCATCATGGTTTACGTCTTTTTTTAAATCTGCACCATTATCTATACATAACTCATATACTTTAGTGTTGGTTTGTCCTGCATTTGCAGCAAAATTTAATACAGTATATCCATGGTCATCTAAAATATCTGTTTTGGCACCTTTACTAATAAGGTATTCCATTATTGTATCATTACCAGCGTAAGCTGCCCAAAAAATATAAGTACGACCGTCGTGAGTTAACTTATTTACATCATTCCCTTCTTGAGACAACATAAACTTTAAAACATCATTAGGTGCAGATTGCAAAATAGCATACACCATTGGGTCAAAATTATTATTATTTAATTGTGTTGGATCATTACCTTTTGCAATCTCAGATTGTACTGTTGCAACAGAAACCGTTGGATTCCAAAATTTTCGGTTTAATAATATATTGTCTTGTGCTTTGATTTGTATACTTATTAAAAGTATAACTACTGTAATTAATTTTTTCATTTATTTAATTATAAAACTTTCTATTAATGGATTTATTTGCGCTGATGTAGAGTAGTTTTCATCATCAAACAAGTATTTAAACAATACTTTATTATCAACTTTAGCGTGTAAAGCTAAATTTTGGTGTCTTGCAAAAACTTCATTCCATTTTGTTCTTACTTTAGCCCATTTTTCTTGGCTATTTTTCCACCAATCTTGTGCAGCTTGACAACGATTATCGTCTACTTTAACATAAGTATTATATCCTTTTTCTTTTGCTAAAACTACGTCTTCTTTTCCTGTTTCTCTAATTAGTTTTTCGTTATCTTGATCGTGTAACCATCCATATTTGGTAATCTCATGTCTATTACCTCTTAGGGTTACATTATAATCACTTCTTTTAGTATACTCACGTCTTGGTAAAGGCGCAGTTGTTGTGTTTTCCCAAAAACTTTTACCATCTACATGTACCCAAGTTGCAGACCCTTCATAACGTGGACTATCGTCTACTTGATAAACTTTTTGAGTCCATTGGTTTTTAACCTCTTTTTTAGGTTTAGATTGGTATGTCCATTTATTATCTCCGTTAAACATGTAAAAATCAGTGTTTTCAAACAACCAATCTTGTCTCCAATGTTTAACAATATGTGGAGCAGTAGGACTACCTACTTGTAACAAGTGCTGAATTGAAATCTTATCATCACTGTCTTCAACTAATTGAGCCCATTCTAAACCAGAAGCTATCTTAGTGTCAGAAGGTTTATATAACGAATCTTGACTATAGTTAAATGTTTCGGTAAAATTAAAGGTTACTTCGTAACAACCACACATGCTTTTAATAGTATTTTGATCTTGCTTTTTCTTGTTTTGAGCAGTTACTGATAATGAAAATACTATTAATAGTAATGGTAAAGTTGATAATTGTTTCATTTTTAGTTGTTTATAGTTTTATTTAAAAATAATCTATTCTTATTTAGACTGAATTAAAATAAGATATATATTTGCAGCAAATTTAATCAAGAATGATTCTAAATAAAAACTATTTAACGGTTTATTTTATATTTTTTTGTGTAGTAATCCTTTCTGCACAAGAAAAAATAAAAGACACTACTAATATTGAAGTTTTAGAAGAAGTAGTCATTACTGGAGAAAGCAATGTTATGTCTTTAAGTAAAAAGCTTTTTACGGTTAATACCATAAAGAGAAAAGATATAGAAAATGTAGCTGGAAATACATTAGCAGATGTACTATTTAATAACTTAAATATTTCTATTAATCCTGACGCATCCAACGGTAAATCTACTGTTAGTTTATTTGGATTAGATGGTCAGTATGTAAAAATATTAATTGACGGAATACCTGTTGTAAGTGATAATGGTGTTGGTAATAACATAGATATTACACAAATAAATTTAGATGATGTGGAACGTGTTGAGATTGTTGAAGGCTCAATGGGTGTTTTATATGGTGATAATGCAGTTGCTGGAGTTATTAATATTATTACAAAAAGAGGGTTAAAAGACAATGGTTGGGAGCTTCAACTAGCATTACAAGAAGAATCTGTAGGTAACGAATTTGAGTTTTTTGATAAGGGAAGACATATTCAAAATTTTAAAGCTACTAATCAAGTTAATGATAAATTATCCTATTCAATTGGTGCTTCTAGAAACGATTTTGCTGGTTTTTACAATACTTATAAAGGTCCAAACTATGTAAATATACAAGATGGAGCTGTTGTTAATGATGGTTTGCGTGGCACAGAATGGAATCCTAAAGATCAAATTACAACCTCTTTAAATATTGATTTAGATCTAGGTAAACATAACTTATTTTACAAATTACAGTATTTTAATGAAGATTTAGACATCTATAATAGGTCTGTTAATGGACGTTATGAAGACGGAAGACTTAATCCAACCGCTTTAGATAAAAATTACAACACTAATAGATGGGTAAGTAATTTAAACGCATCTGGTAGCTTAATTGGTGATACAAAATATAATGTATCACTATCCTATCAAAATCAAAAACGAAACTATAAAGAGTATGTTTACAACATTTTGGACCAAAAAACAGAATCTGTACAAACCGATGCTGTTAGCCAATCAAGTAACATTTGGTACTCCAAAGCTTTTGTAAATAATATTATAACAAATTCTGAGATCTTTAATTTCCAATTAGGTTATGAATTTACTAATCAAACAGGTTTTGATGCCATAGCTACAGGAAACTACTCTAATGATGTCGTAAAAAATACAATAACAAATTATGAGTTATTTAGCATCACAGAGTTTAATGTAAACAAAAAATTATCTTTAAATCCTGGAGCTAGATTTACGCATAGTTCGCAATTTAATAATCATCTTATTTGGTCATTATCTTCAACCTATGATTTTACAGAAAAACTAAAATTAAAAGCTGTTGTTGGGTCTGCTTACAGAGCACCTAATTTTGAAGAACTTTTCTTCTATTTTGTAGACTCTAACCATAATGTAAGAGGAAATCCTAATCTACAACCTGAAGATGGACTATCCATTTTTGTTAACCTAAAGGATAGCTATAAAATTAATAAAAATGCTTATTTAAAAACAGGGTTTAATACGTTTTATATTGACTTAAATGATGCTATTGCCAGTGTAACTTCAGAGGATGATGATGGTCGTGTTTTATTTACACAAGATAACATAGATTACAGTAAGCGTTTAGGATTTACTTTAGACAATAATTTTATTTATAAAAACTGGAATATTGGACTAGGAGCTACATACTTAGGGACAACTAACGCAATAAATAAGTCACTTAATAACACATCTGATTATTTATGGGCTTTAAATCTTCAAGCCTCTATTAATTATCAAATTGAAAAGTGGAACACTAACATTTCTAGCCAACTTAAATACAACGGTAAAACACAAGGTGTATTTAATGATACTAACGGAGAATTATTTATTGGAGAAACTGATGCATACACGTGGTTAAACTTATCTATAAAAACAAATATAACGCCTAAATTATCTACAACATTAGGTGTAAGAAACCTTTTAGATGTTGTCGATATTAATACAGGTATTTCCGCAGGAGCACATTCTGCGTCTACCTCAACTTCTAGATTGATTGGTAACGGTCGATCATTTTTTTTAAAACTAGCCTATAATTTAAACTTTAATACAAACAAAAAATGAAAAACAAATTTTTAACATTAATAGTCTGCTTAGCTGCATTAGCTTTTACTAACTGTAGTAGTGATGATCATAGCACAAACCCTACAATAACTCCAACTCCTGCTTCTACAGGTGGAATAATTGATCCTACAGTTGGTGGATTTAACCAATCAAATCGTGTATATTTTGATTTAAGTACAGGTGAAGAAGTAGCATTACAACGTGATACTTGGGAACTAGCTATTTATAATGGATCAGAAAACAGAGTGTATCTTAATAATTCATTATTAGTATCTGCTGCTGAGTTAAGCGGTATTACAGATATTACATCTGTTACAGAAACTACAGAATTAAGCACTCCTTTGACTTTAAACACATATGATGCAGCTCAAAATCAACAAGGCAACATAACAGTAACTGTAAACACAGTCTCAGAATTAATGCAAGGTCTACCAATTAGTTATTCTCAATATGGTAATCTTGATGAAGGTATTTCTTTTACAGATAGTAAAGAAGGAGAATTGACAGGAACTGCATTTGGAGAAATTTCGACAACTGATAGTGAAAACAATGTTTATATTGTAAACTTAGGTAACCAAATACCTACTGAAGAGAATGGAGGATTAAATCATGTTGGAGAGGCTAGAGGTTTTATGAAAGTTAGAATCCTAAGCGACGGAAACACTTATACCATTCAATACGCAGCATTAAGTAATACAACAGACTTTTCTGAAATTACCGTAACTAAAGATAGTAGTTACAATTTAACTGGTGTAAGTTTAACTAATGGTCTAATAATAGAAACAGAACCAATATCTTCTAACTGGGATTTAGATTTAGGAGGTGTGTTTTCTTATTATGGATCACAAGGTCTTGATGCTGGATTAACTTATTCAGATTATACTTTACATAATACATTAAGTGCTGTAGGCGTATACCAAATTGATGTAGAAGATGACACAACACCAACTTATACTAATTTTTCATTTAGTGATATTAACGAAGCTAATTTAGTATTTGATAATCGTGCATACATAGGAAGTGGTTGGAGAAGTGTTGATTTTTCAACAGGTGAAACCTCTGTTACTGCAAACAGATATTACATAATAAAAGATACTGATGGTAACTACTATAAATTAAGATTTACAGCTGTTGAAAGTGAAACTGGAGAAAGAGGGAATCCTCAATTTCAATATGATCTTTTAATTGAATAAATCTATATTATAACAAACCAAAATTGGTCTTTAAATACCTAAATTGGTTTACTTACACAAAAAAAGCCTTAACAGTTCTGTTAAGGCTTCTTTATGCTTAAAATTCAAGTTATAAATATTTATTAGTGTAATTATCACTTGTAATACCTTTTAAATTATAAAGCACTAAGTGTTTAAACAATGCTTCTTTTGTATAAATTTCAAACAAATTATTCTCTTTAAACACAAGATTATCTATTCTAAAAAAATAGATTCTCACTATTAATTCAATATCAATTTCGGGTCTTATATCTCCTTTTACTTTTGCTTCAATAAGTAAATCTTGTATGGTTTTATGCGCTAATTCTTCAGAAAAATTATCGAACAACAAGCTTGCTTTAGGATAATATTTTTGTAATCCAAAAATAAAAGAGGGTTTAAAGTACTTTAAATACTCAAACCCTCTACGGTAAATTAAAATAACACACAAAACAGGATCTTTACCATTGCTATCAACAATCCTATTTATATCGGTTTTATACTCGTTTAATAAACTTTCTAGACTTGATTTTACCAAGTCTTCTTTGTTTTTAAAAAAAGAATAAATAGTTTTTTTAGATATCCCAAGCTCAGTTGCTAAATCGTCTAAAGTAACGTGTTTACTACCAAATCTTGTAAACTTAGTTATAGCACATTGTAACAATTGAGTTTTTGTTATCATTTCTTTTTTATTACATTATTATTTCCATCCACCACCAAGCGCTTCATATAAATCTACAACAGACACTAGTTGTTGTAATTGGCTGTCAATAATATTAAGTTCGGCATTTAAAGCACTTTCTCTTGCTGTTAATAAGTCTAAATAGTTAGCATAACCATTTTTAAGTAACTCGTTAGAATTGGCTTCGGCTGTACGTAACGCTTCCACCTCATCTTTTCTAAACTCAAACTTTTTAGTTTCGGCTTTGTATGTATATAATGCATTAGATACTTCACTTCCTGCTACTAACAAGGTTTGTTTAAACTGAAGTAAAGCTTGTTCTTGTTGTGCAAAAGCAACTTCTCTTTGAGTTTTTAACTTACGTTGATTAAAGATAGGTTGTGTAATTCCGCCTATAATATTTGCGAAAATTGAATTAACATTAATTAAATTATCTACATCCAAGCTTTCTAATCCTCCAGAAGCGGTTAATGTTAATGAAGGATATAAATTACTTTTAGCAACATTAGTTAACTCAAACGAATTTATTAAACCATATTCTGCAGCCATAACATCAGGTCTGTTACTTAATAACGTTGCAGGAACACCCAATACGATATCTTGATCTATATTTTGAATGTCTAAACTGCTTCTTTCAAACGTTTGTGGTGTTTTACCTAATAAAATACTTAGCGTATTTTCAGTTTTAAAAATAGCGACTTCAATATCTACTTGTAAAGCTTTAGCACTATTGTACTGTGCGATATTTTGGTCTACTGCAACTTGTGTTACTTGTCCAGCATCTTTTAAAGCTTTAATGGTTTTTACACCACTTTCTCTAGTTAAAATAGTTTGTTTAGTCACTTCTAATTGTGCATCTAAAGCCAATAAATTATAGTATGTATTCGCAATACTAGAAATTAATTGCGTTTTTATTGCTTGATGTCCTGCGACACTTTGTAAGTAAGCAGCTTGTGTTGCACGTTTGTTACTTCTAATTTTCCCCCAAATATCTGCTTCCCAAGATAAATTAGCTGTAATATCATACGTATCTAATCCACCACTAAAAATTGAACCAAATTGGCTATTTTCTGAAAACTCTTGACGTGTGTAATTAGCTCCTACATTTGCAGAAGGCAAGTAACCTGCTTTTCCTTGTTTAGCATAAGCTTGTGCTGCTACTATTTGTTGTAAAGCAATACGAACATCCATGTTGTTTTGTAAACCTTCTTCTATGTATTGCTGAAGGTATTGGTCTGTAAATAAATCTTTCCAAGAGACATCTGCTATAGATACGCTATCTGTTGGTAAATTATCTGTTCTATAAAGCGCTTCTGTTTCTGCTTTTAAATCTGGTCTCACATAATCTTGAGCTACAAAACAACTTTGTAGTGTTAATGCAACGATTAGTATTAGTACACCTCTACTAATTTTTTTATGTTTTAAATTACTTTTCATTGTCTAAATATTCAATAGTTTGTAATGTTGGTTTTCCTGAAATTTTTTCTTGTAACCATTGGAAAAATATAAATAAGATAGGAATAACAAAGACTCCTAAAATGGTACCAATAAGCATTCCGCCTGCTGCTCCAGAACCAATAGAGTTGTTTCCTTCAGACCCAACACCTGAAGCTAAAGCTAAAGGCATTAATCCCAAGATAAAGGCAAACGATGTCATTAAAATTGGACGTAAACGTGACTTAGCACCATCTATCGCTGCATCTACAATACTTTCTCCTTGTTTTCTTCGCTGTAAAGCAAACTCAACAATAAGTATGGCATTTTTAGCCAACAAACCAATAAGCATGATTAAGGCAATCTGGAAATATATATTGTTTTCTAACCCTAAGAATTTAGTACTTATATAGGCACCAAATACACCAAATGGTAATGATAATACTACAGCAAATGGTAGCAAGTAACTTTCGTATTGTGCACTTAATAAAAAGTATACAAATAAGATACTTAATATAAATATGAACGTCGTTTGGTTTCCTGCGTTTACCTCTTCACGTGTTAAACCTGAGTAAGCAACTGTATAATTACTTGGTAGTTTTGCTACCTCTTCCTCAATAACTCTAATAGCATCACCTGTACTATAACCATCGTTAGTAGCACCAGAAATCATGGTAGAATTAAAAAGATTAAAACGTGTTACCGATTGTGGTCCATAAACTCTTTCAAGCGTAACAAACTGTGTAATAGGAGTCATCTCGCCAGAATCAGTACGCACATACATGCTGTTTAAAGCATTCTCGTCTGCTCTATCTTCTGGTAATGCTTGAATATATACTCTATATTGTTTTCCGAATCTAGAAAAATCTGATGCATAAATTCCACCTATATATCCTTGTAATGTTGAAAATATACTATTAACAGATACACCTTTTTCCTTTGCTAATGGTACATTAACTTCCATTTCATATTGCGGATAATTAGTACTAAAAGAAGATTGTGCATATTTAATTTCTGGATGACTCATTAAAGCCATAGAAAAGTCTTTATTGGCTTGATCTAAATCTGTAAACTCACCACCAAATTTATCTAATAAATTAATTTCGAAACCTGATGAGTTACCAAAACCACGTATACTTGGAGGTGAAAAGAATATAATATTGGCATCTGGTATTCCTGCTGCTACACCAAATAATTTTCCTGTAATAGCTTGCGCAGATAACGACTCGTCTTCACGTTCATCCCAGTTTTTAAGTTTTATAATACCAAAACTATAATTACTACCAGCACCACTTATTAAACTTCTACCTTTAATAAAGTTAACAGCTTCAATACCTTCTATACCTTCAATTTGAGCATATAATTTTCTTGAAACAGCATCTGTTCTATCTAATGATGCTCCTGGAGGTAATTCGATGTTTGCAAAAACAATTCCTCTATCTTCATTAGGTACAAAACCTGTTGGAGTTGTCATTGAAGCCCAATAAATACCAACACCTGCAATCATTAATAGTAATACTGAAACAAATTTTCTTTTATATAAAAACTGTAATGATTTACCGTATCTATTAATGGTTGCATTAAATCCACGATTGAATAAGGTATAAAAACGTTTTAATGGTCCTTTTCCTTTTAGATCTTCATCTTCTTTATGTTCTTTTAATAATAAAGCACATAATGCAGGACTTAAGGTTAATGCATTTACTGCCGAAATTAAAATGGCAATAATTAACGTAACACCAAATTGCTCATAAAAAACACCTGTTGGTCCAGTAATAAACGTAACTGGAATAAATACCGCTGCCATTACCAACGTAATTGAGATTATGGCTCCAGAAATTTCGTTCATTGCAGTTAATGTTGCTTTTTTCGGGTTGTGTTCTCCTTCGTCCATTTTAGCATGAACAGCTTCTACAACAACAATAGCATCATCTACTACAATACCAATAGCAAGTACTAAGGCAAATAATGTAAGTAAGTTAATAGAATAGCCAAAAACATTTAAGAAGAAGAAGGTACCTATAATAGATACAGGTACTGCAATTGCAGGAATTAATGTAGAACGGAAATCTTGTAAAAAGATAAATACTACTAAGAATACCAGTAAAAAGGCTTCTAATAATGTGCTAATTACTTTTTCTATTGAAGCGTTTAAAAATAAACTGGTATCGTATGGTACAAAAATGTCTAAACCTTCAGGAAGATCTGCTTTTACATCTTCTAAAGTCACTTTAATGTTTTCAATAATTTCTTGTGCGTTAGATCCTTTAGTCTGGAAAATTCCCATAAAAACTGCTGGATTACCCATACTCATGGCATTAGATGAGTATGATTGTGCATCTAACTCAATAGTTGCCACATCTTTTAAGCGTAAAAATTCTCCGTTTCCTAAAGCTTTAATTACAATATCGCTGTATTGCGCTTCGTCTTTAAAACGACCACTATAGGTTAATGTATATGAAAATGATTCACCATTATTTTCACCTAAAGAACCTGCTGCTGCTTCTAAATTTTGCTCTGCTAAAGCTGCAGTAATATCTGAAGGTATTAAGTTATAAGACGCTAATTTTTCTGGATTTAACCAAACACGCATAGCGTAATCTTGTTGTGAAAATACACTAACATCTCCAACACCACTAATACGTTGCATTGCTGGAATAACGTTAATTTTTAAGTAATTCTGAATAAATGTAGCGTCGTAGTTATCGTTTTCAGAATACATAGAAATAAACATCAAAGCACTGGTTTCCTGCTTTTGTGTTACAACTCCTGTTTGTGTTACCTCTTGTGGTAATAATGGTGTGGCTCTAGCTACACGGTTTTGAACGTTTACAGCTGCAATATCGGCATCTGTTTCTTGATCAAAATATACCGTAATTTCGGCAGTACCATTATTTGATGCTGTAGAGGTAATGTAAGTCATACCTTCTACACCATTAATTTGCTCCTCGATAGGAACAATAACGCTCTCTAAAACGGTCTCTGCATTTGCACCTGTGTAATTTGCAGTTACTTTAATAGTTGGTGGTGCAATATCTGGATATTCCTCTATTGGTAAGGTAGTTATACTAATAACACCTAGCATAACTATGATAATAGAGATTACTGTTGAAAGTACTGGTCTTTCAATAAATGTTTTTAACATGATAAATATGTTTGGTGTTTATCTAATTTCTAAATAATGTTGCAACCGGCTTAATAGCTTCTTCAAAAGAAGTTTCTTGAGGCGCAATTGCCATACCGCTTCTTAGTTTTCCAATACCAGATACTATAATCTTGTCGTTTGCTGCTACACCAGACTCTACAACATATAAGTTATCTACAGTACCTTTTACTTTTAAAATAGAAGTCTCTACTTTGTTATTTTCTCCTAATTTGAAAATCATAATATTACCTTGCTGCTCAAAAGTTGCAGTTTGTGGTACAACGATAGCATCTTTATATTCAATTGGAAATTTAATTTTTCCGCTGTTTCCGTTGGTTAAAATTTCGTTTGAATTATCAAAAGCTGCTCTAATTTGAATAGTACCTGTACTTTGGTTAATTTGTCCTGTACTGGTTTGAATACGCCCTTTTTCAGAATACTCCTTACCATTCGCTAAAACCAAAGTTAAGTCTGGCGAATTTTTAATACGCTCTGCTTTGTTTTGACCTTCTGAGCGTTGCAAATGATCGATATATTGTGCTTCATTAAAGCTAAAAAAAGCATAAACTTCGTCTATTTGACTTACAGTTGTTAGTGGAGTAGCATCACTTGGGCTAATTAAAGCACCTTCTCTAAAATTAATAGCACCAACAAAACCATCAATTGGACTTTTAATGGTAGCGTAGCCGATATTTGCAGTTACACCACTATAATTAGCTTGAGCTTGAGCTAAATTAGCTTTAGCAGTTTCTAATTGTACTGGACTAATAATATTTTTTTCTACTAAAGGAATTAGTTTATCAACCTCTACCTGTGCCACGTTAACGCGTGCTTTTGCTGCTCCTGCATCTTGACTTAACGATTGTGTTTCTAATTTAAAAAGCACTTGTCCTTTACGTACTTTTTGACCTTCGTCTACGTATACTTTTTCTACATAACCAGAAGTTTTTGCCCTAACATCACTATTAACTTTACCCTCTATTGTTGTTGGATACTCTGTATAACCTGTAACGGTTTTTGTTTGTAATTGCGTTACAGGAAAAGGTGCTGGAGGAGCCTCTGCAACAGGTTTATTTTGGTCTTTGCTACCACAACTTACAATGACTAAGAATACACTTAGTGATAGTATTGTTAATAATTTATTATGTCTCATTTTTTACTTTATTAAATATTGAATTGATTGTCTATTATTTTTACTCTTAATGCTTTAATTGAATCTGATGCACCATCTATAAATTTGATATAATCATCATGAAAACTTAAATCAAATTTTTCATCATTATTTTTAATTTTAGTATTATTGATACTTTCTTTATAGTCTTTAATTTCTACGTGTATTTTACGCTCTTCATCCCAATGACTAACCATATTATCTATATGCTGAATGATGGTATCTTTTTTTATTACAAAATACTTTTTACGATCTCCTGTTTTTGTGAAGTATTGAATCTTATTTAAATCTTGTAAATGATTAAGGTGCGTTGATATAGTACTCTTACTTGCACACAATACAGTTACCATTTCTTCAAACGTGGTCCCTTTTTTACCTGTTAAAATGATATAAGCTAAAATACGTGCAGCAACAGGTGCTAATTGCTCTCTGTTTTCTAAATGGACGCCTAACTTTTCAACCAAGCTCATTTTTTGTTTGCAGATTTCTTCTTTCATTATTAAATAATTTTAGTTCTAATTAGGAATATGAAGTTTACAAAACCTAAATCCATTGCAAATTTATATTTTAGTTCGGAAAAAACCGAACTAAACGAAGTTAAACTGTTGTTAAATAAAAAAGCCAACTGTTAACAGTTGGCTTTTAATATTATTTATTTGAATATCAATACTCTATAATGCAGATTTAAATTGCTCTAAAAATCTTACATCGTTTTCACTTAATAAACGTATATCGCTAATTTGGTGTAATAACATGGCTATACGATCTATACCAACTCCAAATGCAAATCCAGAATATTCTTCTGCATCAATACCGCAATTGATTAACACATTAGGATCTACCATACCACAACCTCCAATTTCTAACCATCCTGTTCCTTTTGTAATTTTGTGATCTGTTTCTGTTTCAAGTCCCCAATACACATCAATTTCTGCGCTTGGTTCTGTAAACGGAAAGTATGAAGGACGTAATCTAATTTTAGATTTACCAAACAACTCAGTTGTAAAGTATTGTAAAGTTTGTTTAAGGTCTGCAAAACTAACATCTTTATCAATATACAAACCTTCTACTTGATGGAAAAAACAATGCGAACGTGCAGATATTGCCTCATTACGGTACACTCTACCAGGAGAAATTGTACGTATTGGTGGCTTGTTATCTTCCATGTATCTTACTTGTACAGAACTGGTATGCGTACGTAATAAAATATCTGGATTAGTTTGTACAAAAAACGTGTCCTGCATATCTCTTGCTGGATGGTATTCTGGTAAATTTAATGCTGTAAAGTTGTGCCAATCATCTTCAATTTCTGGACCTTCACTGACATTAAATCCAATGTTAGAAAATATATCTATAATTTGATTTTTAACTATAGATATTGGATGACGTGATCCTATTTGTATTGGCTCTCCTGGACGTGATAAATCACCACTAATTCCAGCGTCTTGTGTATTGTTTTCTAGCTCTTCCTTTAAAGCGTTAACTTTATTTTGAGCTGTATTTTTAAGGGTGTTGATTACTTGACCAAATTCTTTTTTCTGATCATTTGCAACATTTTTAAATTCGGCAAAATATTGCTTTACAATACCTTTTTGTCCTAAAAGCTTAATTCTAAAGGCTTCTATGTCTTCTTTAGTTTCAGCTTTGAATACTTCTGCTTCTGCAATTAATTCTTTAATCTTGTCTATCATAATCTTTTGTACTGAATTTATTTCAGGATCTAAATGGTTAGCAAATCTAATGATTTTTAGGCATAAAAAAACTCCTTATTATAAATAAGGAGTTTAATAAATAATAAGTTTGCTTATATTTTAATATACACATCTCTATAAGTTATACCACCATCTACATCTTCAAAATACAATGTATTACCATCAAAATGAACTTCACTAGTTACAGTTTCTCCATCAAAGGTCGTAGAATAAAAGCCATTCCCAACATTTTCCCAGGTACCATTAGTAGTTCCTTCTATTTGACAATCATCATTTGTATCTAGTTCGTAAAAAGTTGACATAAAATCCCCATTTTCAAAAACTTGAAATGTTGACTGAGTTTCACAATCTTCTAAAACAATTTCTGTTCCATCTTCAAAGTATTTGTAATATTGCCAAGTTGCAATAAACGGGTCTTGGGTTATTGAATCTCCATTATCATCATCATTTCCACAAGAAAAAAGTATAAGTGAAAATAGGCTAAATACTAAGGTTAATTTTTTCATTATTTACAAATTATAAGATTAATTTAAAACAAACATATATCTTTTATTAGTAATTGTAAGTATTAATACTTTATATATTTAGTTTTTTATTAACTAGAAACATTCAATTAACTGTGCTTGATATACTTATATCTTTTTGTTAAATAGTAAATTAAAAACGTCGTGATTTGCGTTAGGGATGGAGGCATTTGTTGAAGCTCTTTTATTTGCCTTAAAGCAAATTAAAAGCGACTGCCGAGAGCGCGACCCTTGGGTAACGCCCAAAATTATTTTATATACTGAGTTTCTATAAAATAATTTACAATGGCTTCTTTCATTAAAATACTTTGTTCTCCTGCTTTTAAGTGTGGTAATGTTTCTTTTGCTTTATAGTGTGGCCAACCGTCTTTATCAACAAAATCAAACTCGTAGTAACCATATGGCGTTAGTAGTTTGCAAATTGCTATATGCATAAGGTCTAATTTGTGGTCTTTTTTAAATTTACGCTCTAATTGTCCTAATTCTTGTACGCCAATTAAGTATATAATTGCGTCCAAATCTAAGGTGTCTCCATCTGCAAATTGGGCTGATAGTTTGGTTACTACTTCGTCCCAACGTTGTTTTAGTTCTTCGTCTCTTGCCATAATAATTTTAAAGTCGCAAAGTTAATTTATATTTGTCTAAAATCTAACTTTATGGCTTTAATTGATATTGTTTTAGGTGCTTTGCTTTTATTTGGTTTAGTACGTGGTTTATTTAAGGGACTTTTTGTTGAGCTTGCCTCTATTGTTGCCTTAATTGCTGGTGTTTATGGTGCAATCCATTTTAGTTATTTTGTTGCTGAATTTTTAATGGATAAAACATCATGGAACGAGAAAACAATTAATACCGTTGCTTTTGCAATTACATTTGTAATTATAATTTTGGTGATTAGTTTGGCAGGAAAAGCATTGACTAAATTGGCAGATTTTGCGTCTTTAGGAATTTTAAATAAGCTTTTAGGTGCTGCTTTTGGTGTTTTAAAAGTGGGTTTGATTTTAAGTGTTCTTCTTATTGTTTTTGATAAAATGAATAACGCCATCCCCTTTGTTGAGGATGACGATATTGAAGATTCTATTTTATATGCTCCTGTTAAGTCATTGGCTCCTATGGTTTTTCCGACGATAATTAAATCTGACGAAGACAATAGCAATCCAATTATTGATCCTTCTGAACCTACTAACGATAGTGACGTTTAATTAAACAACGTTTTTTACATTTGACTTTACCCAATTTAAACACGTATTAAAGTCCTTGAATATGTGTTGATTTGGTATTAAATCTGGAACAATATCTATACGCTCCATCATGTATCGTGGTTGCTTTGCAAGGTCTACAAATAGCACATCAATATTTCGTCTTTTTAAGTCTAGTAAAACATCTTCCATTGCGTATAAACCAGATTGATCTATATATGGCATACGTCCTAACCTAATCACAACTTTTTTAGCTGTTGGTGGTATTTGCTTTGCTAACTGCTGGAAGTCTGAGGTTGATCCAAAAAATAGTGGTCCTTTGATGTGTTTTATAAAAAATTCTTCTTTTAAATCTGATGGAAAATCGCCTTCATCGTCCCAAGCTTCTTCTTTTAATGGTTTTACATCTGAATGTTGAGCTGTTAAATCACCTATTTTTTTCATAAAAAACAATGATGCTATAACTAAACCAATACCTACTGCAAAAATTAAATCCCATACACTAGCTAATATTAAAACAATAAACATGATTAATACTTCTGAGCTAATTTTGATAGGACCAATTTTGATGTCTTTAGGCATAGCTGCTATTGCTTTTAGACCTTTATAATCCATTACACCAATACCTACAGTTATTAATATTCCAGCTAATACTGCTGCTGGTATTTTGGAAGCTATTGGACCTAAAGCTAACAGTATAAATAATAACATAACACCTGCTATCATACCTGATAATTTAGTACGTCCTCCTGCATTAATATTAACAACGGTTCTAATGGTAGCTCCTGCTCCTGGAATACCTCCAAAAATTGATGCTATACTATTACCTATACCTTGACCTATTAATTCTTTATTAGGATTATGGTTTGTTTTAGTCATATTATCTGCTACAACACTTGTTAATAACGAGTCTATTGCACCTAACATTGCTAATGTTAATGCTGTGAATATATATGGTGAAATACTACTAAAGCTAAATCCTGTTATTATCTCAAAGTTTGGAATTGGTAAACCTGAAGGTATTTCTTCTATTGGCTTGTAACCTAAACCGAAGCCATAAGCAACTCCTGACACGACTACTAATGCAACTAATGCACTTGGTATTTTAGTTGTGATTTTTTTAAAACCATACACAATAAATATTGTTGATAATGCTAATGCTAACTCTAACCAATTTATATTTTGAAGTGCTCTTGGTAAGACTTTTAAAGTACCCAAAACTCCAGACGATTTAGCTTTGGCAATAGTTTTGGCTTCTTTATCAATACTAGCTGTTGTAATTGCTTCTGCCTTAACTATGGTTTGTTTAAAGTCATCTATTACTAAAGTCCTTTTACTAGCATCTTCATTTAAATAATTTTGAAGTATAACTTCTTCTGCTTCTGCATTAAATTGGTTTACATATGCTGTATCTTCTTTTGGATAATAACCAATTGATGGTAAAATTTGAGTTACTAAAATAATGACTCCTATAGCTGTCATAAACCCTGAAACTACTGGGTATGGTATATACTTTATGTATTTACCAAAACCTAAAACACCTAATCCTACTTGCACTAAACCTGCTAATAAGAAAACGGATAAAATATAAGGTAATGCTTTAGTGACATCACCATCATTAGTTGCTATAATACCTGCAATAACAACCATACTTACAGCTGTCATTGGTGCAGTTGGACCAGAAATTTGTGTTGCTGTACCACCAAAAAGTGCAGCAAAAAAGCTTATAAAAATGGCTCCATATAAACCTGCACTAGGTCCTAAACCTGAGGATACTCCAAATGCTAAAGCTAGTGGTAGTGCCACAATACCAGCTGTTATACCTCCAAAAGCATCTCCTTTTATATTACTAAATAAACGTTTCATTAATTTATATTATTAGATTGGTTTTTACAATGTACTACTTTTTTAGCATAAAAAAAGCCGACAATAAGCTATCGGCTTTAATTTACACTATAATAATGTTGCCTTTTAAAAATTTACGAAGGCTATTATATTTATTTGGTCTCGGCTTGAGGTTTCAAAAAACTGATTCATGTAACCTAATTCTAAACGTAGTTGTTTAGAAAACTGATATCCTAAACCACCATATAATCTGTTACGATCAAATATAGAGGTTTTTGTGTTTAAAAAAATCTCGTTATAAGCTGAAAGGTATAAAGGATTATTACCATCTGGTTTATTTTGAAGCGGAACTTTTAATCCTAAAAAATACCTGAAACGCATTTTAAAATCTTCTTCTACAAAACGTTGCTCGAAACGATAACGATGGCTTAAACCTATGCTACCTATTTTTTGTTTTGTAGTAAATTGCTGAAAAATACGATGCTCGTTTACTGATACTTTTTTGTCTGTATCTCCAACATAGTTTTCTGACAAAATGTAACCATAACCTAATAGTAGATTATTATTGTTTTCGGTTAAATTATATCCTAAACCTGTTCTTAACAACAATTGTTCTAGATCTCCTACAGCATCATAGTTTCTGTATTGGACTTCATTATGGATATTCCATCCGTTTTTTAACTGCTTACTACCTATATATATTAACCAATTTCCTAAATTACTTTCTTGACTTAGACCGTAAAAAGGCAACACTAACATAAATGTTAGTGTTGCTAAAATGGTTTTTGTTTTGAATTTAAATATATGCATTACTATAAAGTCTATTAATAAAACTCGACAGCTCCTGTATTAATATCATACATTGCTCCAACTATTTTAATTTCACCGTTTTTTTCCATTTCACTTAAAATTGGACTTTCTGCGTGAATTCTGTCAATTGTTAATTGTACGTTTTTCTTAGAGACTTCATCAACAAATGCTAAATTTTTAGAATTACGTTGACTCTCATCTTTAGGCTCTGTAACAGCATTTACAGCAGGATTAATCTTCTCGATTAACTTAGTTAAGTTACCCATTTCTGCATGATCACATGCTCCTTTTATTGCACCACAGCTGGTATGTCCTAATACAACAACTAGCTTTGTTCCTGCTAATTTACAACCAAACTCCATACTACCTAAAATGTCTTCGTTTACAAAATTACCTGCAATACGTACACTAAAAATATCTCCTAATCCTTGATCAAACACTAACTCGGCAGACACACGTGAGTCTATACAACTTAAAATAGTTGCAAACGGGAATTGTCCTTCACTAGTATCGTTTACTTGTTCTAGTAAATTACGGTTAGCTTTTAAATTACTTTGAAATCTTTGATTTCCTTCTTTTAAAAATTGTAATGACTTTTCAGGAGTCATTGTAGCCTGTGTTTCTTTAGTATGTGCTTTCATCAATTTGTGTGTTTTTAATTTTTAGTAAGTTATGATGTTATTGGTCTTAGTTTAAAAAACTCTATAAAACTATCTGGGTTTTCAACAACACCACGTTCTGAAATGATTTGAATATCAATATTTCTTTCTTTTGCTTTAAATGCAAAATCTTCTAAGATTTCAATAATATCATTATCTAGATATCTGGTTTTTCTAACATCAATTTCAAGATATGTATCTATTGGTAACGCTTCCAATTCTTTTAAAATAGCTCCTTTATTAAAAAAAGTAACCTCTTCTGCTAATGTCATCTTAATTGTATGTTTACCATCGCTTTTATCTTCGATATTTAAGAAATGTGAGTTTTGATAGCTTTTAATTAAAATAACTGCAATACCAACTAATAATCCTAAACCGATTCCCCATAATAGATCAATAAATACAATACCTAATACTGTAACAACAAATGGTATAAATTGCTTCCAACCCATATCATACATTTTTTTAAACAATCCTGGTTTTGCTAACTTGTAACCTACTATTAATAATACAGATGCCAAAACTGATAATGGTATCATGTTAAGCAATCTTGGAATTAATATTACCGAAATTAATAATAAAAAACCATGAATAATAGCAGATAACTTACTGCGTCCTCCTGATTGTATATTTGCCGAACTACGCACAATTACTTGAGTAATAGGTAAACCTCCTATTAAACCAGAAATAATATTACCTGTACCTTGGGCTAATAATTCGCGATTAGTAGGTGTTACATTTTTATGTGGATCTATCTTATCTGTTGCCTCTACACACAATAACGTTTCTAAACTTGCTACTAATGCTATAGTAAAAGCTACTAACCATACTTTTGGATTTGTAATAGCAGAAAAATTAGGAAAACTAAATTGCCCTATAAATGAAGCTGCATCCTCAGGTACTGGAACACTAACTAAATGAGAAGGATTTATAGCTAAACTTGAACCTTGAGTTACTACATAAAATACGATACCTAAAACAACCGCAACTAAAGGACCTTGTATTATTTGAAAAATTTTACCTTTTTTAGACAATACTCTGTCCCATAATAGCAAAATAGCTAAACCAATAAGACCAATTACCATGGATCCCATTGTGATATTATCTGTGATATTCAATATTGCCGAGAATGTATTTTCTCCAGAAGTTTCTAAAAAACTATCTGCTCCTTCTGGCTCTGCATCGTACCCAAAAAAGTGAGGGATTTGTTTTAATATAATTATAATACCAATACCTGTCAGCATCCCTTTAATAACAGATGAAGGGAAGTAATATCCAATAATACCAGCTTTTAAGACTCCAAATACAATTTGAATAACTCCTCCTAAAACAACTGCTACTAAAAAGTTTTGGTAACCACCTAAACTACCTATTGCAGTTAAAACAATTGCTGCTAATCCAGCAGCAGGACCACTAACACCAATTTTAGAGCCACTTAAGGCCCCAACTACTATACCTCCTATTATTCCAGCTATTAACCCTGAAAAAAGTGGCGCACCACTGGCTAAAGCAATACCTAAACATAATGGTAATGCTACAAAAAATACGACAATACTTGCAGGTAAGTCATTTTTTAATGTTTTAAACATATCTAAATTCATTTTTACCATTAAGAACTTGCTTAATGGATATTTTAATAATTAATTAAATAGACTCTAAAAAAAAGTCTAGTGGATCTGTAATTACTAAATGAATTCGGGAGGTGGAGATATTAAATTTAGGTGAGGTTTTGGATAACTCTTAGAAAAATACTCTAGTATATTATCATCATCTGAATGTTCTGATAAACTATCTTCTAAATCTTGCACTATAAAAATCAAGCTAACATTTTTATTTTCTTCCTCTTCTTCTGACAAGCTATAAAACTCGGACATGTCTACAGAATCATCTATAGCGACAATTATTGATGGCGCTGTAATTAAGCCCACAAACAATAATATAAAAAATATGGAAATTAGCTTTTTATGCATTTTTCTTGTTGATAAAAACAAATATAATGCTAAAGCTTCACTTAAACGTTAAGGATTATTTAAAAATTATTCAACAATTTAATATCTGTTGCTATAATCCATCCTACTTTACCGTCTGCAATTTGAATTTTTTTCCAGTTATTAATAGTATCTAAAACTTGCACTTTAGTACCTTCATGTAATACAAAAGCTTTGTCACCACCTAGGTTTGGCTCTGATTTTACTTCACTTTCTTGAGCAAAAACTATTGCTGGATTATCTTTTTTATCTAAAGCTTGTTTTTGAAATGCTAAACTTAAACTTGTTAATGATAAAAACAAAAAGACAACACTTAAAGTAAAGGACAGCCTTTTAAAACTAGTACTAAAAGTAAAGTAGTACACTAAAAATAAAATCACAAAAGCTATCATTAACACTACTGCTAATCTTGCCCAACTATCAAAAGTCAATAGGTTTGTTATTTTATTAAAAAATCTTGACAAACCAATTTTAGGCACAGGCTGTATAGCATCAACAGTCATTTTTTTAGCATAAACGATGTTGTTTAAAACCTCTTGGTCATTAGGGTTTAACTGTAAGGCTTTTTCATAATAATAAATACTTGGAGCAATGTTATTAAGTTTATAGTGCGCATTAGCTAGGTTATAGTAGACCTCAGCTGCATGTTGCTTACTGTCTAATATAGATTGATACTTAGTTATAGCTTCTTTATAATTACCGTCGGTATATAATGCATTGGCTTGTTCAAAAACAGATTGATTTTGAGCAACTAAGCTTCCGAAGAAAAAAAGAAATATGTAAATTATATGTTTCATTTTAAGGGTTTCCGCTTAAGCGGAAATAAAACAGGTTATTTAATTTGCTTGTCTATTAAGTTTATTGTCGTAGCAGACTTTTGATAATCTTGCTGCATTGTCACTGTTGTTATAGGTGTATAACGTGCAAGGTTACAGTTTTCTAAAATCGCTTCAAAGTCTTTGATAACATGATCTTCTACTCCTTTTTCTGTTAACAAACTTGTTATTTTTTCTGTACTTAAATCCGAAGTCTGTATGGACAGCCTTCCTTTTAAGTAATTATGTAATGCTTTTTCAAGCGCAATGTAAAAGGCTTCTTTTTGACCTAATGCTTTTTTAGCTTCGGTTAAATACTTTTTAGCTAATCTATCTGCTTTACGTTTACGGTTACCTGTAACATCTGCTAGTCTTTCTTCACGCTTTCTTCTGTAGACTAATGCTAACGGAATTGCTAACAATGGTCCTACTAAACTTGTCCAGAATATAGGTGAATTTAAAAAAGTTTGATTTTTTTTATTTTGAAAATTAGCCTTCGTTTTTATAAAAGCAAACTGATCTTCATTTAAAGTAACTGCTTGTTTTCCTGTACTAGAAACTGGTAAGTTATTATCATCTTCTGCATAAACAGGACCTTCAATAACATTTATAACAATATCCTCTGAGGTTATTTGTTTATATGTTTCGGTTTTTAAATCAAAATATGAAAAGCTTACAGATGGTATTGGAAATTTACCTTTGTATTGAGGTATAATTGTATAACTATCTGATATTGAACCTTGCATACCACCAGAATACGTTCTAACATTTTCTTGGTGTTCTGGCTCATAAACCTCCAATGTACTTGGTGTCTTTAATTTAGGTAACTCAAATAATTTTAAATTTCCTTTTCCTGAGACTAATATTTTAGCCTGTAAAGACTCGGTTGCATTTAAACTATTTTTGGATGCAGTTACATTAAATTTAAAATCTCCAACTGCTCCTGTAAAATTATCTGGTTTACCATTTTCGGGTAATGCTTTTACGTCTACAGTTCTGGTACTGGCACTTATAGTTCTGTGAGCTTGAGTTGTTATTCTATTACCAAAAATGTCACGTCTATTGGTTGGTACTTCAAGGGTAATATCAAGACTAATAGGCTCAATGGTTAATTTACCAGTTTTTTGAGGGTATAAAACGGTTTTTCTTAAAGTTACAAATCTATAATCTTCACCTTTATAGGTTCCGTTTTTAATTTTTACACCTTTATCGTCTAAACTTTGGCTCCAAAAACCATCAAATTTAGGACTCTCAATTTCGCGATAATTACTAATACCTGTTCTTGGTGCGACATACAATTTGTAAACAACAGTAATAGGTTCGTTTAAATAAGGGCTACTTTTAGAAACCTCTGTTACAAGATGAATATTTTCTTGAAGTATGTAATCAGGATCATTTGGATCTTCAGGTTTTTCTTGTGCTTTTGTTACTTTAACTGTTATTGGTTTTGTTGTGTAAGCCACACCATCAACTTCTATTTTAGCTGTATTAATGGTGAAAGTCCCCATTTTTTTTGGTGCTAAAAAATAGCTGTATATTTTGGTAAATCTACGTTGCTTACCATCCCAATAATTACTAACGGATTGGTTTGGTCCACCTACAACAACAAAGTCTGAAAAACTTGGAGGCACAAAATTATCTCCATCTTTATTCATTTGAAAATCGACACGTAACCGCTCGTTTAATGCCAAACGTTTTTTACTAACTTTAGCTTGAAACGAAACTGTATCACTATCCTGTGCGACTACAAGTGTTGTCGAGCAGGTCAAAAAAACAACTAATATGTATTGTAATAATTTCATATAATTTTGCAAATATAGGGATTTACTTACCAATCCTTATCAGTCTCTTGCTTTGCACCTTTAACTTTTTGGGCGTTAATTTTTTCTTGAACCTTTTGTTCTTGATTATTCATAGCTTCTAACAAATTTTTAATTTGTTGAGGCGACATTTGTCCTGGTTGTGGTTGTTTTTGCTGATCTTTTTGATCGCCTTCTTTTGGATCTTGTTTCTTATCATCTTTAGGATCTCCTTCTTTATCTTCATCTTTATCACCTTCCTTTTTATCTTGCTCTCCTTGATCTTTTTGATCTTTATCTTCCTGCTCCTTTTCGTTATTTTCTTTTTGATCCTTATCCTTGTTCTCGTCTTTATCCTTGTTATTTTCTCCGTCTTTATCGTCCTCTTGAGGCTCGTCATCTTCCTGATTTTTAGCACACTCTTTTGCTATTGCAAAGTTGTATCTAGTCTCATCATCTGTAGGCATACTTCTTAAAGCATTTTTATAGGCTTCAACTGCTTCTTTACATTTTTTTTCTTCCATTAAAATGTTACCAATATTATGGAAGGCTCTATGTTTTTCTTGTTTAGTTACAGCATTTTTAGCTGCTTGTTGATGTCTATATAAAGCCTCTTCAAAATTACCTTTTTTAAAATATTGATGTCCCAAATTATAAGCTCCAACTGCTTGTTTTGGCTGTAAAGACAATGCTTTACGATATTCCATTTCGGCTTCAACAAAAGCATCATTATTAGCCAAGTCATTTGCATCAGCAACATAACTTTGTGCTTTTAACTCCTGCTTTAAAGCTGCTTTTTGTTCTGCTGTTATCTCATCAGCATCTTGAGCTATTGTAGTAATAGATAACAGTAATATTATAAAGGTAAAAATATGTTTCATTTAAATTTATTAACTCGTAAATATACTAAAGACTTAAAAGTGTTGATGTTAAGGGTTTTATAAATTCTCGTTAAATAGGTTTAATTTTTTTAGCCAAGCTGTTTTTCTTTCTAATAAGAAAATATCGATAAAAAATAACAGTATTGCTAAACCTAAAAACCATTGAAATTGATCTTTAAAATCTGCAATTTGTTGTGCTTCAAATTCTTTTTTATCCATTTTATTTAAAAGGTCTTTAACTTGTTTTACAACCTTATCTGTTATGGCTCCATTAATGTAAGTACCGTTAGCTTGACTAGCAATATCTTTAAGAGTTTGCTCGTTTAGTTTAGTAATAACGGTTTCGCCTTGTTTGTCTTTTTTATAACCTAACAATGTACCTTTACGCCTTAATGGTATTGGACCACCTTTAGCATTTCCTACACCAATTGTAAAAATCTTAATCCCTTCTTTACTTGCTTCTTCAGCAACCGTTATGGCGTCTTCGCTATGGTCTTCACCATCAGAAATAATCATTAACACACGATTAGTCTGTTGGTCATCATCATAATACGTTTTAGCTAAATTTATAGCTTCGTTAATGGCTGTTCCTTGAGAGGATAACATGTCTGTATTCATGTTTTGTAAAAACATTTTTCCAGCTGCATAGTCTGTTGTAATTGGTAACTGCGGAAATGCTTTTCCTGCGTAAGCAATAATACCTACACGATCACTACCTAAATTATCCATTATTTTGGATACCAATTGCTTTGCTTTTTCAAGTCTACTAGGTTTAATATCTTCTGCCAACATACTTTTAGAAACGTCCACAGCAAATACAATATCAACACCTTCGCGTTTTATGGTTTCTAATTTAGTCCCTACTTTTGGATTGACCAAAGCTATGCTTAAACTAGCAAAAGCTAAGCAGATTACGACTAACTTTAATACCGATTTAAACAAAGACTGTTCTGGGCTTAAACGTTTTAATAATCCTTTATTAGCAAACTTTTTTTGTGTGCGTTTTTTCCAATACTGAAGCAACAAAAAGAAGACAACTAAAACTGGTACTACCAGTAGCGTCCAAAACCATATTTTTTCTTCTATTTGAAACATTTATTTTTATTTTTATTTTTTTCGCTTTCGCGGAAATTAAGCCAGTTACACAAAACTTTTAAATAGTGTTACTCTAACAATAAACTCTAATAACAATAATGCTGCAGCTATCCAGACAAATGGTCTAAAATGCTCTTCATAGGTTGTAAATTTAGTTTCGTCAATTTCTGTTTTTTCAAGCTTATTAATTTCAGCATAAATTTGTTCTAGCTTTTGGTTATTGGTAGCTCTAAAATATTTTCCTCCAGTAACCTTTGCAATGTCTTTAAGCAGATCTTCATCAATTTCTACTTGTACTCTGTCATATTGAAATCTTCCGTTAGGTAAAATTGCAATTGGTGACATTGCCATACCATTAGTACCTAATCCAATGGTGTATACTTTTATATCAAACTCAACTGCCAACTCACTAGCAATTTTAGGGTTTAAAACACCAGAATTATTAACACCATCGGTTAATAAAATAATAACTTTACTTTTAGCTTTGCTATCTTTTAAGCGGTTAACAGATGTTGCTAATCCCATACCAATTGCTGTACCACCTTCTATAATTGTATTATATTTTATATCGTCTAAAGATCTTAATACAATAGATTTATCGCTTGTTATAGGTGTTTTTGTATAACTTTCTCCTGCGTATTCCACAAGTCCAATCCTATCATTTGGACGTCCTTTTATAAATTTACCAGCTACGTTTTTTAAAGCCTCTAAACGGTTAGGCTTTAAGTCTTTTGCCAACATACTTGCAGAAACATCTATTGCCATAACAATATCAATACCTCTAGTTGTTTTTGTTTTTGTGTTAGTCTCTGATGTACGTGGTCTTGCTAAAGCAGTAATTAAAAAACCAAGAGCTAGCAAACGTAAAGCAAATAGTATATGCTTAAGTTTTGGCAATATTGAATTGGTAATTTTAAAGCCTTTTAAGCTGGACATTTTTAATTGAGCAGTCTGTTGTTTATGTTTTAAGACATACCAAACAATAGCTAATGGTAACGCCAATAGCAACCAGAAAAATATCTTATTTTCAAATGTTATAGTATCTAGCATTATTTTTCTTTTTGAATAAGTTCTACAGAATCCAAAATACGCTCAACCACCTGATCTAAATAAATATCGTCTTTTAAATAGGTAATCACAATTTGCTGCATGACTTGCTTATTAGCAAAACTTAATATTACAAACTGACCATTTACGTAATCTTCTTTATCGTCATCAATTGAATACTCTAAAGTCCCTGTGGTTTTAACACCTTCAGCTTCATTTGGTGTTTTAAACTTGTCTTTATTAGATATAATGTTTCTTCCTCCTTGAGCTTCAATTACCTTAAGATTAGCTTCAATTGCTTGCAGTAAATTATCTTCAGCAGATGGAGCGTTTTCGTCTGTTGGTGACTTAATAAAAGTAGTTGTTACGGTTTCTATTGTAAATTTGTTTTCTAATTCAAATCCAAACGAAGACACTTTAATTTTGTCTTTAAGCTCATCAGGAATAGGTGTTTCTTCTCTTTTTAAAACCTCTGGAGTTGACAATGTTATTGGAGGAAAACCATAATCACTATCCACCCAACTACCTTCTAACAATTGTTTAGTATCTTTTTGAAATATGGTATCTACAACATAAGTAAATCCATATCTGTAACTAAAGGCTGCAAAAGTTAGTCCTAACATAAAAACAATAGCTGCAATGGTTACCCAAACTTTTTGTCTGAAGTCCTTACGCTCTTGTTTCTTTTTGTATTCTAAATCTAAAAGTTTTTCTTCTTCAGTTGGTTCTGGTAATGCTTCTTTAACCTGATCTATTTCTTGATCTATAACTGTTCTATCAATTTTAGCCAACTCAACATCTGGAGCAGACTTAGCAAACTTTACTAAATCGGCACGTTTTAAAACAGTTTCAAGTTTTTTAATATCTTCTTTCGATAATTCTATTTGACTTCCGTCACTAAGCACTTCCAATCTAGTAATAAGTTGATCGGTTGTACTTTCCAACGCTTTGTCATATACTTTTTCGTCTAAATACCTACGTATTGCAAAGGTTAACTCTGAATAATAATCTTTATAATTATTTTGAATTAAGTAATTACTTTCGTCTAATTTTTGAAGTGCTAATTTTGCTCTGTCATAAGGTGGTAATAACGCAATTTGTTCTTCTTCTGTTAATGGTTTTTTTCGCCAAACAAACCAGTATATTAAAAACCCTACTAATGCTGCTATGGCTAAACCTACCAAAACATAAATCCACCAATTACTTGCTGGCTTCTCTACTGCAATCATTGGCTTAATATCATACAGGTTTTGTTTTGTAGTATCTACTTGAATTTCATTTACAGTAACCAAAAGCGAGTCTGTCATGTATTGCTTTCCTGCAATAATAACCTTTTGCTTAGGTATTGTGTACTGACCAGAATCAAACTGTGTTAATCCATATTTTTTGATTAACTTATATTTAGCATCTTGCTTAGTGGTGTCTGTTTTATAAGCCTCAATCATTTCTAAAGGCATAAAACTTTGACCTACCGGAAATATCACACTATTTGCTGTGTCTGTTTCTACCTCTATTTTATAAGTAACTTGTGCACCAATTTTTATTGAAGTAGAATCTATTGAAGTTTTAACTTGACCAAAAGAACTTGTAGGTAAAAACAGAATTGCAATCGCTACAAGACAAAACCCTATAGTTTTGATTGATGTTACTGTTTTGTAATGTATTTCTTTTTTCACTTTTTACTAATTAATTAACCTCTTGTTTTAAAATAACCTAGTAATTTTTTAACGTAACTTTCGTCTGTTCTGCAAGCTACGCTTCCTGCACCTGATTTAGCAAAACTATCTTTAAAATAGTCTACTTTTTGGCTGTAATATTTAGCGTAATTTTTTCGGACGGTTTTAGAGTTGGTGTTAACTAACATCAATTCTCCTGACTCTTCATCTTCCATTTGTACCATTCCTAGATTTGGAATAGCTTCTTCATGTTTGTCAAAAATCCTGATACCAGTTATATCATGTTTACCAGCTGCTATTTTTAAAGTTTGCTTATAATCATCTGCGATAAAATCACTCATGATAAACACAATAGCTTTCTTTTTCATGACGTTTCTTAAAAACTTCAAAGCCTGTGCAATATTGGTTTGCTTGCTTTTTGGTTGAAACTCGATTAACTCTCTAATAATTCTAAGTACATGAGATCGCCCTTTTTTAGGAGGAATAAACAGCTCTATATCATCAGAAAATAAAATCAATCCTATTTTGTCATTATTTTGTGTTGCAGAAAACGCTAAGGTTGCTGCTATTTCGGTAATAATTTCATTTTTAAATTGATTTTGTGTACCAAATAACTCGGATCCTGATACGTCAGCCATTATCATCATGGTTAACTCACGTTCTTCTTCAAAAACCTTAACATGTGGCTGGTTGGTTCGTGCTGTTACGTTCCAATCAATATTTCTAACATCATCACCAAAATGGTATTGTCTTACTTCAGAAAAAGTCATACCACGACCTTTAAAGGTAGAATGGTATTCTCCTCCAAAAATATGATCAGACAAACGACGTGTCTTAATCTCGATTTTACGTACTTTTTTTAGTAATTCTTTAGTATCCATTTATTATGTAAATAGTTTTCTGTCGTTGTTAACAATTTAACGACACATTAATTTAAGTAAGTCTATTGGGCAATTGCTTTTTATAGACTGAAACTATTTATGGTACTTCAACAACATTAACAATTTTACTAATGATGTCTTCAGAGGTTACGTTTTCGGCTTCAGCCTCATAAGTAATACCAATTCTGTGACGTAACACATCGTAAACTACAGCTCTAACATCTTCTGGTATAACATAACCACGACGTTTGATAAATGCATAGCATTTTGCTGCTGTTGCTAAGTTAATACTTCCACGTGGTGACGCTCCAAAAGAAATTAAAGGTTTAAGTTCATCTAATTTGAATCGCTCTGGATAACGTGTTGCAAATATGATATCTAATATATATTTTTCAATTTTTTCATCCATGTACACTTCTCTAACAGCATCTTGTGCTTTAAGTATTTGTGCAACAGACACAACTGGATTAACTTTGTCCCAACTTCCTTTTAAATTAGCACGCATAATTAACTGCTCTTCTTCTTGCTTAGGATAATCTATTACTGTTTTAAGCATAAATCTATCCACTTGGGCTTCTGGTAAAGGATAAGTTCCTTCTTGCTCAACTGGATTTTGTGTTGCCATTACTAAAAATGGCTTATCTAATTTAAAAGTTTCGTCTCCAATAGTTACTTGCTTTTCTTGCATAGCTTCTAATAAAGCAGATTGTACTTTTGCTGGTGCTCTGTTAATCTCATCAGCTAATACAAAATTGGCAAAAATTGGACCTTTTTTAATTGAAAAATCATTCTCTTTCATATTAAAAATTAAAGTACCTACAACATCTGCTGGTAATAAATCTGGTGTAAATTGTATACGACTAAAACTAGCGTCAATAGCTTGTGACAAGGTATTAATTGCTAAAGTCTTTGCAAGACCAGGTACACCTTCTAACAAGATATGTCCTTGTCCCAACAAACCAATCAACAAACGTTCGACCATGTGTTTTTGTCCAACGATAACTTTATTCATCTCTAGCATTAGTAGATCTACAAATGCACTTTCTTTTTCAATTTTTTCGTTAATTGATTTAATATCAATAGTACCTGTTTGTTCCATTATCTGTTATTTTTTAAGAAAAAAAACTATTATTTAAATTCAAGTGGTGCAAATTGTTAATTTTTTTATTGCAAACGTGTTAATAATTGGTTAAAAATAGGGTGTTTGTTGGACTTTTAAGAGTAATTTATGTTTTACTTTTATTGAATAAATTTTACTATGACACAAAATAAATACTCTAAAGTAATTGCAGGAACCATGACTTGGGGACAATGGGGAAAACAATTAGACACTAAAGACATGATCAAATTAATGCATCACTGCATTGATAATCAAATAACTACATTTGACCACGCAGATATTTATGGTGATTACACTACGGAAAAAGAATTTGGAAACGCTTTTACAGAAAGTGGTATTGACCGAAATAAAATTGAGCTAATATCTAAATGTGGAATTCAATATTTAGGCAATACAAGATCTGAAAACAAAGTAAAACATTATAATTATAGTAAAGATTATATTATTTGGTCTGTTGAGCAGTCTTTAAGCAATTTAAAAACTGACTATCTGGACTTACTTTTACTACATAGACCTAGCCCTTTAATGGAAGGCGAGATTATTGCTGAAGCTATTTCAACCTTAAAACAACAAGGCAAAATTAAAGAGTTTGGTGTATCAAACTTTACCAACACACAAACAGATTTAATTTCTAAACATGTTACTATTGACGTCAATCAAATTCAGTTTTCGTTAACAGAACATACTGCAATGCATGATGGTAGCTTAGACTATATGCAAACTAACAATATCCAACCAATGTCTTGGTCTCCTTTAGGATCTGTCTTTAAAGAAGATAATGAACAGACCAGACGCATACACAAACAATTAGGTGCTTTATTGCAAAAATACAATGCAACTGAAGATCAATTATTATTAGCTTGGCTATTAAAACATCCTGCTAATATTTTACCTGTTGTCGGAACCACAAACACTGAACGTTTATCTAATGCTTATACTGCTTCAAATATAGACCTAGAATTAGAAGATTGGTTTTTAATATTAGTCGCATGTCAAGGACACAAAGTTCCATAAAAATTAAAATATATGAATACTACAAAAACAGCCTTAATTACAGGAGCAACTAGCGGAATAGGTCGTGCGACAGCACATGTATTTGCCAAACATGGTATTAATCTAATACTTTGTGGTCGCAGACAAGAACGCTTGGATACCATACAAAAAGCACTATCAAAACAGACTAACGTACATAGTTTAAATTTTGATGTTAGCGACAAAAAAGCAGTTGCTAATGCTATAAATACTCTTCCTGAAGACTTTAAACAGATTGACATTTTAATTAACAATGCAGGAAACGCACATGGTTTAGATGCTATTCAAGATGGCAATATAGACGATTGGGACGCTATGATGGATATTAATGTAAAGGGTTTATTATACGTTAGTAAAGCTATTATACCACAAATGACTAAACGCGAATCTGGACACATTATAAATATAGGGTCATCTGCAGGAAAAGAAGTTTACCCAAAAGGCAATGTATATTGCGCAAGTAAGCATGCAGTTGTTGCAATTACAGAAGGTATGCGTATCGATCTTAATCCTTTTGGAATAAAAGTAACCGCAATTAATCCAGGCTTGGTGGAAACCGAATTTTCTAAAGTTAGATTTAAAGGTGATACAAAAGCAGATAACGTATATAAAGGCTATAAAGCTTTACAACCCGAAGATGTAGCTGACGCAATCCACTTTGCGGTATCACGTCCACCACACGTTAATATTGCAGATTTATTAATGTTTTGCACTGCTCAAGCAAGCTCTACAATTGTAAAAAAGGAATAGATGATAGATTGGCTAAAAACAGAATGGCATAACCTAGCAATACATTATTGTGATCAAAACCTATCCAATATATTATGGAAAGAAATTGAAACACATTATACACTAAAAAATAAACACTATCACAATCTAAGCCATCTGTTTGAAATGCTTAAAAATTTAAAACTGTCTAAACCAAAAACCAAAGATTTAGACAGTCTTAAATTTGCTATTTGGTACCATGACATCATCTACAAACCAACCAGAAATGACAACGAAGAAAAAAGCGCACTTTTTGCTAAAAAAAGGCTAAAAAAAATCAATATCGAACAAAAAAGAATTAAAACAGTTCAAAAATTAATTCTTTCAACCAAAAAACATAATATAATTTTAACTCAAAATCAGGATAATGCAATTATTTTAGATTTGGATTTACAGATATTAAGTTCGGATTGGGACACCTACAGTAAATATGTATCCAATATTAGAAAAGAGTATAAAATCTACCCAGATTTCATGTATAATTCAGGAAGAAAAAAAGCACTAACTCACTTTTTAAAAAAAGACACAATTTACTTTACCAAAAACTATATTGACCAACATGAAAATCAAGCTAGACAAAACTTGAAACAAGAATTAGATTTACTGTGAACAAAACCTAAGAATAATTGACCATGATTAACAAACGTCTTTTAATTAAAAACTTACTTGCTCATAATGACGAGAATAGTTTTTATGACAAAAAACGAAAAATTGATATTGGCCAAAAAGAAGGTAAAGCAAAATTTTTAAAACACGTCTGCGCACTATCAAATTCTAACCCAAAAAACAATTCGTTTATAGTTATTGGTGTTGAAGATGAAGACAACAAAATTATTGGTGTTGATTTTTTTGACGATTCAAAAATACAAAACCTTATTAATGCCTATTTAACCAATCCACCCATCGTACAGTACGAGAACATACCTTTCCCACATTTACCTGACCACAAAGTTGTTGGCTTAGTTACCATCAGAGCCAATGAAGGTTTAACCTCATTAAGAAAAAACATTTGGAAATATTATGGTGGCTCAATCTTTTTTAGAGATGGCAGCATGAGCATGCCTAAAATTTTTAAAAGCGAAATAAAAGATGTTAACTCTAAAATAGTTGAAGCTATTGAAAATCACGCACAAAACAACATACAATACACTTTAGATGGCGTTTTTGATTTTATGAATAAACGCCAAGACTACAACCCTAAATATATAGTGTTTAAAGAGTATTTTGTACTATGTTGGTCTGGCGAAAAAAAAGTTGTTAAAAACGAAATATTTTACTCTAGAGTTGACATTGAGTTAGTTAACGAACAAGTGCGATTATTTTTTTCAACACTAGATGAAGTCGCTATAAATTTTACAGAAAATTCATTTACAATAATTGAATATTTAAAACTTGGTCTTCAAAATTCTTATAAATATTATCCTCTTGAAAAAACCATTATAAGTTTTAATGACAATGCTAGCTACAACATAGATTCTACCCTAATTTTTAACCCTCCACAATTTGATAAAAAAATACTTCATCATATTTTTAACGCCAACAATGCGATATTAGAAAAATTAAAAAGAGGAGAAATTTTAAATAATATTGAAAAAAAAGATCTAAACAACCTACCTGATACGTATCTTATATGTTACTTAAATTTATTTCATGAAGCATTGGACTATTTAAAAGAATCCAAACCCTATTTAAAGGCGTTTCCTGAGATTTACCACAAATACAAAGAAGTTATTCGTATTTTAAGAAAGGTAAAATACAATTAACCTTTATTCTCCCGATAAAATTTCGGCATTGAGTAAGGTTTAATAACTTAAAAGCCAATATTTACTCTTGTAAACATTGGCTTTTTTATTTAAATAAAAATATATTATTATTTCCCACCATCCAATTGGTCTTGCCAATCGTTTAATTCTTTCCATAATCCTTTAGCCGCAAGATCTGCTTGCCTTGGCCAAGTACCTGGTTTATGGATCTCAAAACGCTTACCTCCACTATTTAAAACCTCTTGACATTTCTCAACCGAACATGCAGCTAATGCAGCCCAAGTTTTTACGTCATGATTATGAAATAATTCTTTTATTTTTGGACCTATACCTTCAACAACAGTTAAATCGTCTTGTTTAATAGTTTTACCAAAAACCGCTTTTGCTGCTGCTGCATCAAAAACTACACCTGTTTCTATTTTAACTTCTTCTTTTTGAGGTGAAACTGCACCTGCAACAATTGCACCTGCAGCAAATGAAGACACTGTGTTTCCTGCTCCTGATGACCTAGAAACTTTATCTTTACTTGCCTTACAAGCAGCTAAATCTGTTTCTAATTTACTTATTCTGTTTTTGTATACATTAAGGTCAACGTCTTCATTACTATTTCCTCCTCCAAATAATCGACCTAAAAGATAACCTAAGATTGCACATATTACACCAACTAATAAAGGGATTAGCCAACAAGGGATACTACTAAATATATTTAATGATAAATTCATGATTTTAATTTTTGTTAGTTAATAGTTACGACTACACGTCTGTTTTTTGCTCTTCCTTCAGCTGTATTATTATCTGCAATAGGTTGATCTGGACCTTGAGAAGAAGCACTAATTTTATTTGCTGATATACCGTTATTTACCAAATAATCTTTAGCAAACTCAGCTCTATTTTGAGCCAAATTAATATTAGCTGTTCGGCTACCAGTATTATCTGTATGACCAATAGTGTTAATTTGCGCACCATCAATTTTATCTGTATAACGCACCATATCTGCCACCTTTTGACGTTGAGCAGGTGTTAAACTAATAGATGCTTGAGCTGTATCAAAATATAAAACCAAAGGATTAGCCTTGATACTTTCTCCTAATTTAACTATTGCATCTTCTGCACTGTGATCTGCAGCATCTGTAGTTACAACATCATACATTAATGGTCCGTTTAAAACACCATTTACGTCAGGATAAAAAGCATCATCTAATTGACCATAAGTATTTATTGATTTTGAAGACATGCCTTTTGCTACATAATAATTTTTTGCAGCATTAGCTCTAGCTAGTCCTAAGTTAGGAAATGCCGAGTTATTTGTTTCCTCACTTCTGTAATGACCTGTAATGCTTAATGTTTTTGTTGGATTGTCATTAAAATATTTAACCACATCCATTGCTGTAGTATCTACTTTTGCAGACACTGGCTCTAAAATAGAAGCTCCAGAGGTGTTAAAATTTAAATTGTCGTTAATCTTAAAATCTAAACTACCATTAGCATCTTTAATAGTAAATGCGTTCATGGTTGCAGTTTTAAGGTCTGCTTCTACTGACGTGTCATCTGTTTCTGTGACTATTTCTGAAGCACTATTGTTTGCTTCAAGGCAAGGTTTACAACAGAAAAACCAGTACAAAATTGTACCCAGAATAATGGTCAGTAAAATACCTAAAAGATAACCGGTTTTTTTACTCATTATATTAATTGGTTTTAAGTTAATGACTATCAAGTTATTAAAAATTTTAGAATTTTTTAACATTTACAATTAATAAAAGCTTTATTAATTGTAAATAATCGATTAAATCCAATGAAAAATGGTTAAAAACACAAAAGCCACATCATTTAGATGTGGCTTTTATTTCCGCGAAAGCGTTTATTTTTTTATAAATCAAACTTAATACCTTGAGCTAAAGGCAACTCGTCTGAATAATTAACTGTATTGGTTTGACGTCTCATGTACACCTTCCAAGCATCAGATCCAGACTCACGTCCACCACCTGTTTCTTTTTCACCACCAAAAGCACCTCCAATTTCGGCTCCTGAAGTACCAATATTAACATTTGCAATACCACAATCAGAACCTGCAAATGATAAGAATTTTTCAGCTTCTTTCATTTCGTTAGTCATAATTGCAGAAGATAATCCTTGAGCTACACCGTTTTGCATACCTATAGCGTTTTCGACATCTCCAGAGTATTTCATTAAATATAAAATTGGTGCAAATGTTTCAGATTGTACAATTTCAAAATCATTTTTAGCTTCAATTATAGCTGGCTTAACATAGCAACCAGACTCGTAACCTTGACCTTCTAATACACCACCTTCTACTAAAACAGTTCCACCTTCAGCTTTAGCTTTTTCTATAGCTGCTAAATACGTGTTTACTGCATCTTTGTCTATTAATGGACCTATGTGATTTTTTTCGTCTAAAGGATTACCTATAGTTAGCTGCTTATAGGCACCTACAATTGCATCTCTTACTTTATCATAAACCGTTTCATGAATAATTAAACGACGGGTTGACGTACAACGTTGTCCACAAGTTCCTACTGCTCCAAAAACAGCTCCTGGAACAACAACTTTTAAATCTGCTGTTGGTGTGATAATAATAGCATTATTTCCTCCTAATTCTAATAAAGACTTTCCAAAACGCTCTGCTACTGTTGCTCCAACAATACGACCCATTCTAGTAGATCCGGTTGCAGATATTAACGGAATTCTATGATCTGTAGTCATGAATTCTCCAACTTTATAATCTCCATTTATTATTGAAGATATACCTTCTGGCAAGTTGTTTTCTTTTAATACATCTGCTATAATATTTTGACAAGCAACTGCACAAAGTGGCGCTTTTTCTGACCCTTTCCAAACACAAACATCACCACAAACCCAAGCTAAAGCTGTATTCCAAGCCCATACCGCAACAGGAAAGTTAAAGGCAGAAATAATCCCAACAATACCTAAAGAGTGCCATTGCTCACGCATAACGTGACCTGGTCTTTCTGACGGAATGGTTTGACCATTTAATTGCCTAGATAATCCCACTGCAAAATCACAAATGTCAATCATTTCTTGAACCTCTCCGTAACCTTCTTGCAAAGATTTACCCATTTCATAAGACACTAATTTACCTAAAGGCTCTTTTAGCTCTCTTAATTTATTACCAAACTGTCTAACAATTTCACCACGTTGTGGAGCAGGCATGGCTCTGAAACTTAAAAATGCTTCAGATGCTTTAGCAATTACTTTATCATAATCTTCTCTTGTAGTTGTAGACACCTTAGCTATTAGCTGTCCATCGGTTGGAGAGTAGGATGCGATTAAATCTCCACTTCCAAAATTATCAGACCCAGTAGATGTTCCTTGATTTATATCTTTTAACCCTAATTGGTTTAAGGCTTCTTTTATTCCGAAATCGGTAGCAACTGCTTCCATATTTTAATGATTTTTACGAATTATTTAATTTTTAGCTAATATACTAATATTTGTTTGGTTTAAATTATGAGTTAACGATTTAATAAATAGTATTATTCTGATACATTTTTACGTGTTATAATTTAAAAAATAATCTTGTTTTAATGTGTTAATTTTAAATTTAGCTATAACTTTAACACGTACGTTTTTATCAATAAATCAACAACCATTTTAATATAGATTACAGATCTATTTTACTTTATAATTTTTAACTTCATGAAGTCAAAGTCGCTATTATCCCTAGTACTTGTTATTTTTTTTATTGTTTCTTGTAAACAAAAAGAAAGCGAAACCGACAACCTTTTTAAATTTAGAGACTACATCAGTTACACAACGTCTGGTCGTATATCTGTAGCCGAAAACATTAACATCAATTTAGCTAAAATAGTGGAAGGCTGGGAAGCTGATCAAATTTTAGACAGTGATGTTTTTAAAATTAGTCCTTATGTCGAGGGGAAAGCAATTGTAATTAATGATCACGCACTACGATTTGTTCCAGACGAAAACTTATCTCCTGACACAGAATATACAGTTACTATAGATCTTGGTGAGTTATATAAAGATTTACCTTCAAATTTTAACAAATACACTTTCAATTTTAAAACTATAACACCCAATTTTAATATTGAAACCAATGATTTACAATCTTACTCCAAAGAATGGCAATATATTTTAGGAATCGCAAAATCTTCTGATGTAATTACACTTAAACAAGCAAAACAGTTAATAAAAGCTTCTCAAGACGGAAAACAATTAACTATTGAATGGAATGAAAAAAGCACGCCTTCAAAATATTTTGAATTTAAAATAGATAGTATTAACCGTAAAACTGAAGACACTGAAATATTAGTAAAATGGGATGGAAAAGCCATAAGTGCAAATCACTCTGGTGAAAACACATTACCAATTCCTGGAAAAAACAATTTTAAGATACTATCGGTAAATGTGGTTCAATCTCCTGAACAATATTTATCAATAAATTTTTCTGATCCAATTAAAAAACAACAAAATTTTGATGGTTTAGTGACTATTCAAAATAGTAAAAACCCAAAATTTATTGTTAATGGCAATGTTTTAAAAGCCTATCCAAACTCAAAAATAACTGGTAATCTTCAGGTAGATGTGTTTCAAGGAATAAAAAACACTGAAGGTTACAAACTTAAAAATTCTTTTAGCGAAACTATTGCTTTTGAAGACATTAAACCAGAAGTTAAACTTGTTAATAGTGGTGTAATTTTACCAAACTCTCAAGAATTAAAATTTAATTTTGAAGCAGTTAACTTAAGCGCTGTAGATGTTAGAATTATTAAAATATTTCAAGACAATGTCCTTCAATTTTTACAAGACAACAATTTACAAAGCAATAACGAACATCAAATAAGACGTGTTGGTCGTCGTATAGCAAAACATACCATTAAATTAATTGAAAACCCATTACATAACGATGGTAAATGGAAAACCTATAGCATAGATCTTTCTAAATACATAAAAGCAGATCCAGGAGCCATTTATCGTGTTGAGTTAGATTACAAAAAAGAATACAGCTTATATGATTGTGAAGCTAATGCCAATACAAATAGTAATGATGATGACGAAGACGATTATTATGACGATGAATATTACTATGAAGACGAGTACTATTATGATGGTGATTACAGCAATACAAACACAGAAGACGAAGATTTAAAAGAAGAAGAATATTGGGATAACATCACTTACAGTTATCGTAACGACAATTACAACTGGAGAGAACGCAAAAACCCTTGCCATGACTCTTACTACAATTCTAATAAGGTCATATCTCAAAATTTAATAGGCTCTAACTTAGGTGCTATTGTAAAAAAAGGCACCAACAACACCTACCATTTTGCAATCACTAATATCTTAAACACTAATCCAGAGGCTAGCGCAAAAATAACGTTATATAATTTCCAACAACAAGAATTAGCTACCACAAATTCTGATAGCGAAGGCTTAGCAAAACTTACAACCAATAACTTAGCAGCATTTGCTATTATTACTAAAGGCAACAATACTACGTATGTAAAATTACGTGATGGTAACTCGTTATCACTTAGTAAATTTGACGTTTCAGGAGCAACATTACAACGTGGACTAAAAGGCTATATTTATACCGAAAGAGGTGTATGGCGACCAGGTGACTCTATACATTTAACCTTTATGTTAAATGACATTGCTAATAAACTACCAAAAGCACATCCAGTAAAACTTGAAGTCACAGATGCAAATGGTAAACTAGCTTACAAAAAAGTAACAACCAATGGTCTTAATAACTTTTTTCAATTTACAATTCCGACTGCTGTCGAAGACAAAACAGGAAATTGGAATGCTAAAATCAGTGTTGGTGGAGCAAAATTTTACAAAGGACTTAAAGTCGAAACAGTAAAACCAAATAGACTTAAAATTAAAATAGATTTTGAAGACAAAGTACTACAATCCAATACACCTTTAAACGGAAAACTAGCAGTAAATTGGCTACATGGCGCTCCTGCAAAAAATGTAAAAACCGAAATAAAAGCAAAATTTAGCACATCATACTCAGGATTTAAAAACTTTCCGGATTATCAATTTAGAGATCCATCCAAAACATTTAGCACCGAAGAAATCACAGTTTTTGAAGGCAATGTAGATACGGATGGTTTAGCAGATGTGACCAAAAACATTAACATTGGACATGATGCACCAGGTATGTTAAACGCACAATTTTTAGTTCGTGCTTTTGAAAACGGAGGAGACTTCTCCATGGATGCTTTTACAATGCCATACGCTCCTTACAAATCTTTTGTTGGACTAAAATCACCAAAAGGAAAAGCTTATGGTTCATTTTACACAGATCAAAATCACACATTTAACATTGCAACTGTGGACAATCAAGGTAATGCTATTAAGCGTAAAAATCTTGAAATTAAAGTTTACAAAATAGAATGGCGTTGGTGGTGGAACTCGTCTCGAGATAATTTATCAAAATACACTTCAAGTAGCTACCACAAAACATATTTAAACAGTAAAGTAACTACAAGCAATAATGGTAAAGCTTCATTCAATATAAATGTACCAGACAATCAAGGTGGACGCTATTACATTACTGTTAAAGATCCAGTTTCTGGACACATGACAGGACGTACTGCTTATTTTTATAAAAACTGGTGGCAACGTCAACCTTCAGGAGACAAAGAAGCTGCACAAATGTTAGTCTTTTTTGCTGACAAAGACAATTACAATGTTGGCGAAACTGCAAAAATAACATTCCCTTCTGGAACTGAAGGTCGTGCTTTAATTAGTATAGAAAATGGATCTGAAGTCCTTCAAACTAAATGGGTAAAAACACAAAAAGGAGAAACAACTGTAGATGTACCAATCACCAAAGAGATGGCTCCAAATGTGTTTATAAACATTTCATTATTACAACCTCACGCCTCAACAGCTAATGATTTACCATTACGATTATTTGGTATTATTCCTATTTTAGTCGAAGATCCTAACACAAAATTAGAACCAGAACTAAAAATGCCTAGTGTATTAGAACCTGAGCAAGAATTTGAAGTTTTTGTTTCCGAAAAAAACAACAAAGCAATGACCTACACAATTGCTATGGTAGAAGAAGGATTGCTAGACCTTACAAGATTTAAAACACCTAACGCATGGCAATCCTTTTACGCCAGAGAGGCTTTAGGTATAAAAACATGGGATATGTTTGACGATGTTGTTGGCGCTTACAGCGGAAGCATTGAGCAAGTATTTGCTATTGGTGGAGACGGAAGCGCAGCCGACGGAAAAAACAAAAAAGCAAACAGATTTAAACCTGTTGTTAAATTTTTAGGTCCTTTTAAATTAGACGCAGGACAACGTAAAACACATAAAATAAAATTACCAAATTACGTTGGTGCAGTCAGAACTATGGTTGTCGCTGGTAATAACAAGACTGAAGCATATGGTAGTACAGACAAGTCTGTGCAAGTTAAAAAACCACTAATGGTATTAGCAACACTACCTAGAAAACTAAGTCCTGGCGAAAAAGTAACGCTACCTGTTACAGTTTTTGCTATGGAACCAAATGTTAAGAAAGTTTCAGTTAAACTGAAATTAAGTGACGGAATTACTATTGTTGGAGATAGAAAAAAAACATTATCATTTGCTCGTCCTGATGAGCAAATGGCATATTTTGAATTAGATGTAAGTAAAGCTAAAGGAGTCAATACTGTAGAAGTAATAGCTAACGGAAATGGTGAATCATCGTCATATAAAGTTGAAATAGATGTAGAAAACGTTAATCCAATTTCATCAAAAAGTTTAGATACTACATTAGAAGCTAACACTACACAAACTATAGATTTCTCAACTTTTGGAGTTACAGGAACAAACAGTGCAAGTGTAGAGTTTTCGACATTACCTCCAATGGACTTTACAAGACGTCTAGAATATTTAATTCGTTATCCTCATGGCTGTCTAGAACAAACAACGTCTAGTGTATTTCCTCAGTTATTTTTACAAGATATTTTTGATTTACCATTTGATCAAAAACAAAAAATACAAACTAATATTGAAAACGGAATTAAGCGTTTAAGTCATTTTCAAAGACCAAATGGTGGTATGAGCTATTGGATGGGAGAAAATAGCGCTAATGATTGGGGAACCAGTTATTCCGGACACTTTTTATTAGAAGCAGAAAAAAAAGGGTTTGTTTTACCGTTAACTTTTAAGAGCAACTGGTTAAAATATCAAAAACAAGCTGCGCAAAATTGGAGACCTAGTTACAAATCCTATAATTCTGATTTAGCACAAGCTTACAGATTATACACCTTAGCTTTAGCTGGTAGTCCAGATTTAGGAGCAATGAATAGATTACGCGAATTTTCTGAAATTTCTAACGAAGCAAAATGGCGTTTAGCTGCTGCTTATGCTTTAGCTGGTCAAGCTGGAGCAAGCAACCAAGTATCTAGTACTGCTAATATAAATTTTAAACCTCAAAAATATAATTATTACACCTATGGATCTGTAGACAGAAACAGAGCTATGGCTTTAGAAACCATGATTTTAACCAAAGACAAACGTGTTAAAAATTTAGCTGAAACTATTGCAGAAGATCTGTCTAGCCAACGCTGGATGAGTACTCAAACAACAGCTTATAGTTTATTATCTATGGCTAAAATGGTAAATGCTAATGGAGGTAAAGCTATTAAATTAAGTTACACTGTAAATGGCAAAACTAAAACTATTGATACTAAAAATGCAATTTCACAACGGGATTTACCTATTAATGAAGGCAATAATACACTAACAATTAAAAACAACAAAGACAACCTGGTTTATGTTCGTGTTTTAAATTCGGGTAAATTACCATTAGGACAAGAGCTTACAGAACAACGAGGCTTAACCGCTAATGTTACATATAAAGACTTAAAAGGCAACAAGATTGATATTAGCAAATTACAACAAGGTCAAGATTTTGTAGCAACTGTGCAAGTTACAAACACAAAAGACTATAGTGTAAATGACGTAGCATTAACACAAATATTTCCATCAGGTTGGGAAATTGTAAACACACGCTTTACAGCTTTTGGAAGCTCCACCTCTAGTCAAGCTAGATTTACAGACATTAGAGACGATCGTGTTAATTTCTACTTTGATTTAGGCCCTAAAAAGACTAATACGTTTAATGTAATGCTTAACGCGTCTTACTTAGGACAGTATTATTTACCAGGTGTTCAAGCTGAGGCTATGTATGACAACAAGTTTTTAGTACGTAATAAAGGACAATGGATTGAGGTAGAAAAATAAAGACATTAAACATAATTGGTAACTCCTTATAAAACAATGATTAATATCTTACAAAAGATGTTAATCGTCATTAAAAAAAATAAAACGAAATCATTAATTGCTTTCATATTAATGGTTTCGTATTATTTTTGCTTACCAAAGCAACTGTTTAAAGACCCAACAGCAACTGTAATTACCAGTGACAACACCCAATTATTAGGTGCTCAAATAGCTAAAGATGGACAGTGGAGATTCCCAGAAAGCGATAGTATTCCTAAAAAATTTAAAGATTGTATAATAGCTTTTGAAGACGAATATTTTTTTAGACACCCTGGTTTTAATCCAATTTCAATTGTAAAAGCTTTAAAAAAAAACCTAAGTCAAGGAAAAATCAAACGTGGCGGAAGCACCATTACACAACAAGTAATCCGACTTTCTAGAAAAGGTCAATCTAGAACTTATTTTGAAAAAATTAAAGAAATAATTTTAGCAACTCGTTTAGAATTTAAATTTAGCAAAAAAAAGATTTTAAATCTATATGCTAGTCATGCACCTTTCGGCGGAAATGTTGTTGGTATTGATGCTGCAGCTTGGCGCTACTTTAATCGAAGTGCTCATAACCTATCATGGGCAGAGAGTGCTACACTAGCGGTTTTACCAAATGCACCAAGTTTAATATATCCTGGAAAAAATCAAAAATTACTATTAAACAAAAGAAATAGGTTACTCAAAAAATTATTAAAAAATGAAACCATAGACAGCCTAACCTACAACCTGTCTATTGCTGAAGCTTTACCACAAAAACCCTATGCATTACCTCAAATTGCACCACACTTACTTCAAAATATATCAAAAACTAACAGAGGTCAACGCGTTGCAACCACAATAAAAAAACAACTTCAAGAGCAATCCAACACAGTCGTTTTAAACCACTACAATACATTAAAACAAAATGAAATACACAATATCTCAGTATTAATTTTAGATGTCAACACACGTAAAGTATTAACCTATATTGGTAATGCACCAACAGATAAAAAACATCAAAACAGCGTAGATATTATAAATAAACCAAGAAGTACAGGTAGCATTTTAAAACCTTTTTTATATGCTGCAATGTTGGATGCAGGAGACATTTTACCAAATACGTTAGTAGCAGATGTTCCTTCCCAATTTGGAAGTTATTCTCCTCAAAATTATGACAAAACCTTTGATGGAGCTGTACCAGCAAAACGCGCCTTATCACGATCATTAAATGTTCCTGCTGTTAGAATGCTACAAGAGTTTGGACTAGATCGTTTTTACCATTACTTAAAAGCGTTACAACTTAAAGACATAACCTACAATGCAAACCATTATGGATTATCTCTAATATTAGGAGGAGCAGAAAGCAATTTATGGGATTTATGTAAAAGTTATGCTGCATTTTCTGGTACAATTAATCATTTTAACGATAACTCTTCTCAATATTTTTCAAACGAATTTTGCGAACCGACATTCTACCAAAACAAAACCATTGATTTTGGTACAAAATCCACTGAAAAAACACTTTTCGACGCTGCTTCTATTTACTTAACCTATGAAAGTATGAAAGAAGTAAATAGACCGGAAGGTGATGATAATTGGCAGTTTTTTGATGACTCAAAACAAATTGCATGGAAAACAGGAACTAGTTTTGGGTTTAGAGACGCTTGGGCAATTGGCACAACTAAAAATTACGTTGTAGGCGTTTGGGTCGGTAATGCAGATGGAGAAGGAAGGCCAGGTTTAGTAGGTGTACAAGCTGCTGCACCAATCCTATTTGATATTTTTGATTTACTACCAAATAGTCAATGGTTTACTACACCTTATGATGAAATGAAAGAAGTTGAATTATGTGCTATCAGTGGATACAGAGCATCAGTAAATTGTAATCAGATAAAAAAACAATACATTCAGTTAAGCGGAATAAAAACCGAACCCTGTCCTTACCATAAATTAATTCATTTAGATAATACTAAAACCTATCAAGTCAACTCCTCATGTGAAGATGTTAATACTATTAATACAACCTCATGGTTTGTACTTCCTCCTTTAATGGAATACTATTATAAAACTAAAAATCCATTTTACAAAGTTCTTCCTCCAACCCGATCAGATTGTTTTAATAAAAACGAAGTAAAAATGCAGTTCATCTATCCTAAGGAATCTTCTATCATTTTTCTACCTAAAGATTTTGACGAAAAAGTAAATGAAGTCGTCTTAAAAGTTGCACATTCTCAAAAAAACAGCACTCTTTTTTGGTATTTAAACAAAACGTACATTGGTCAAACTAACGATATTCATAATATCGCAATATCACCTAAAACAGGCAATCACAAGGTGTTTGTTATTGATGAAAATGGTAACGAAATGAGTCAAAACATGATAATTTCAAAATAAAATAACAAAAACACACCGAATATTCTTATTTTTTAACAGAATCTCATTATTTCATCGAAAAAAAACGCATTTCGTCTATCCGTATTAAATTAATCTTTTTAATAGTATACCTTTAAAACACCAACCCGTGTTTTAATACAAAATTTTTAGCACATAATAACTAAACAACCAATCCCATAAAAATGAAAAAAACTACATTCATTTTAGCTTTGCTATTCCTGTTAGTTGGATGGCAAGCTAACTCACAAATTTATTTACAAGAAAATTTTGATGTCTCCATACCTGCATCATGGACAATAACAGATGCAGGAGATGCCACAGGAGACTCTTGGTACTCAGGACAACAAGGCACTACAAATAGTTTAGATGGCACTAATGCTGCTATTGTAGATAGTGACGCAGTAGGTAGCGGAACACTATTAGTTGAAACGTTAACATCTCCAGTATTAGATACTTCTACATCTACAGCATTATTTCTAGATTTTGATCAATACTATAACAATATAGGTAGTGACACTGCTGTAGTAGAAGTCTGGGACGGAACTGCTTGGGTTGCTGTATTAACTCAAACATCTGATGCAGGAGGTTTTAACACTCCTAACCAACAACATATTGACATTACAACATATGCTAATGCAGCAATGCAAGTACGATTTACTTATAACGATGCAAATAGTTGGGCTTGGTATTGGTTAGTTGACAATGTACTTATATACAATTCAACTTGTCCAAACCCAACCTCCTTAACAGTTGACAATATAACAACAACATCTACCGATATTTCTTGGCTAGCTGGTGGTACAGAAACAACATGGGAAATTGTTGTGCAAGCTTCAGGAACAGGTGTCCCAACAAGTTCCGGAGCAACAACTACGACAAATACTCCATATACAGACAACACTTTATCACCTTCAACAAATTATGAAGTATATGTTAGATCGAACTGTTCTGGAGATTATAGTATTTGGACAGGACCTGTTAACTTTACAACTTTAAATACACCACCTCCAGCTCCAACAGGAGTAACTTGTGCTACAGGTAGCTCCACATTTATATTTACTGAAGATTTTGGTAATGATACTAATTATGTACCTTCAGGATGGACAGGTACTGCTTTTACAGATACTAATGGAGATTGGGATATCACTACAGAAAGTGCTAATTCATCTTCAACAGGACCAGATATTACATGGGACGGCAATCCAGGAACCCATTTAGAATATGAGGGTTCTGGTAATACAACAAATGTAGCCTCTGCAATTACACCTGCTATTGATTTATCAACAGCTGTAGATGGAGCAGAATTATCTTTTTACATGCATGCTTTTGGTGGCGACATGGGAACTCTAAATATTGGAGTTAGCACATCTCAAACAGGTCCTTTCACTAACGAATATACTTGGGTTGGAGATTATCAGTCGGCAGGAGATGAAGCTTGGGTACCAATAGGTGTTAATTTAGATGCCTATTTAGGTCAAGTCATATATATTGAAATTAGCTATGTTGGAACAGGTGATACCTGGGAAAGTGATATGGCTATAGATCAAGTTAGTATTGAAACTTGTGGTGATTTTTGCGTCGCTCCAACTAGCATAACTGTTGATGCTATAACAGATACTACAGCAGATTTATCATGGATAGCAAATAACTCTGAGACAGCATGGGAAGTTGTTGTGCAAGCAGCAGGAACTGGTATGCCAACAACAGCAGGTACAACTGTAACAACAAATCCTTATACTGCAACAGGACTAACAGCTAGTACATCTTACGAAGTTTACATTTTAGCAGATTGTGGATCAGGAACTAGTGTTTGGGCTGGACCAATAAACTTCACAACACTAAACACTCCTCCTCCAGCTCCAACAGGAGTTGCTTGTGCTACAGGTAGCTCCACATTTATATTTACTGAAGATTTTGGTAATGATACTAATTATATACCATCAGGATGGACAGGTACTGGCTTTGATGGTTCAAACGGAAATTGGCGTATCACAACAGAAAATGCAAACTCAACATCAACAGGACCAAATGTTACTTGGAATGGTAATCCAGGAACCCATTTAGAATATGAGAGCTCAGGTAATGCTACCGATATAGCCTCAGCAATAACACCTGCTATTGATTTATCAACAGCAATAGATGGAGCAGAATTATCTTTTTATATGCATGCTTTTGGTGATGACATAGGGACTCTAAGTATTGGTATTAGCACATCTCAAGTAGGTCCTTTTACTAACGAATACAACTGGATAGGAGACTACCAAAATACAGCAGACGAAACTTGGATACCCATAGGTATAAATTTAGATGCCTACCTAGGACAAGTCATATATGTTGAAATTAGCTATGGTGGCTCTGGTGCTGGATTTGAAGGAGATTTAGCAATAGACCAACTACGTGTTGAAGCCTGTGGAACATTTTGTATTGCTCCAACAGCCATTACAGCGACTAATATAACAGAAACAGCTGCAGATATTTCTTGGATACCAAGTGGCGCTGAAACAGAATGGAATTACGTGCTACAACCAGCCGGAACTGGCGTACCTACTTCAGGAACAGTTGTAACTTCTTCAACAATATCAGAGACAACATTAAATTCTGCAACTGATTATGAGGTTTATATACAGGCATTATGTGGAAATGAATCAAGTACATGGGCTGGTCCTTTTAACTTTTCAACATTAACCCAGTTCAACTTTATATTAGATTGCGCAACGGATGGACCACAAACCATTGACTATTGTTATGACAATAATGACACTAATGTATTTACATTTTCATCTACAGATGGAACACCTTTAAATTTAACAATTAATGCTGGTCAAGTTGAAAATAACTTTGATGAAGTTATTGTACTGGATTCTGATGGAGTTACAAATTTAAATGCTGCTACACCTTATGGTAATAGTGGTCAAATTTCTGGGTTAACATTCCAATCTACAGGAGACACCATTTCATTTGCAATAGAATCTGATATAAGTGCTAGTTGTCAAAGTAGTGGTTATACTTCTGTTAATATAACAGTGAATTGTGCAACTTGTATAAATCAAGCAGTAAACTTTAACCCTATTACTGACTGTACTAACGGAAATAATGAATTTTACATCGAAACAGATATTACTAGTATTGGTGATGCTATGGGCCTAAACATTTCAGACAATCAAGGTTCTACTCTTCAAAATACAACAACAACAGGTATTATCACAATGGGTCCATACCCATTAAATACAGATGTTATTATTACGGTTGAAAATGCTGACGATGTAAACTGTATTGTTACTAGCAATACTATCAATGTTCCAGTTTGCCCTCCTTCAAACGATGAATGTTCAGGAGCTATAATTGTTATGCCAAATGCTGATGAAAATTGCACAAACATTACTAATGCCTCTCTTTATGGAGCAACTTCATCTACACAAACAAGTACCTGCACAGGAGATACCAATGATGACGTATGGTTTCAATTTACTGCAATAGCTACAGATCATGGGATTTCATTAAATAATATTATTGGTGATACCACTAATTTAGATCATGCTTTATACGAAGGAACAGATTGCAACAGTTTAACAAATATTTATTGCGAAACAACAAATAATAGTACAGCTAATGGCTTAGTTGTTGGTAACACATACTTTATAAGAGTTTTTACAGCAGATGATATTGACTTCCAAGATGTGAGTTTTGATTTATGTGTTTTCACAATTCCACCACCAATTATTACAGATGACACTCAATATACTGTAGATGAGCTTATAAACGACGTACTAGTTAATTCTCCTTGCGCGATAGTAAACAATGTGACCTCTTCTACTGGTACTGATTTTGGAGGACCAAATGGTATTGGATATTTTGAAGCTAATGGTTCTGGCTTTCCTTTTGAAAGCGGAATCGTAATGACAACTGGTAACGTACTAAACGCTCCAGGTCCAGAAACGGGAACTTTAAGTGACGGAAACACAAGCTGGCCTGGTGATGCAGACTTAGAATCATTTATTAATCAAGGACCAACTAATAATGCTTCAATAATAGAATTTGAGTTTACTCCTTTAATTGACGAATTAACATTTAACTTTATTTTTGCAGCTGAAGAATATGGAGCTTTCCAATGTGGTTTCTCTGATGCTTTTGCTTTTATTTTAACAGATATAACTTCTGGAGGAGCACCAGTAAATATTGCTGTAGTACCAGGAACTACAGATCCAGTTTCAGTATTTACCATCAGAGATAATATACACAATACAAGTTGTGCTTCTTCAAACCCTTCTTTATTTGATGCATATTATGGTGCAGGAACTGGACTTCCTGCGATTTCAAATCCAACAAACTTTATAGGTAGAACAGTCCCTTTAACTGCTTTAGCAACTGTAATACCAAATAACACTTACAGTATTAAATTAGTAGTAGCAGATGATGGAGATACAGCTTTTGACTCAGCTGTATTCTTAGAAGCTAGTAGTTTTGATATTGGTGAAATAGATTTAGGTGAAGATATTTTATTAGATAGTGGTTTAGCAAGCTGTGAAGGTGATGCTGTAACACTAGACATTGGTGTACCTCAACCTGCTGGAACAGTTATTACTTGGTATACTGTAGGTAACGGAATTACAGAACCAATAGCAGGTGAAACTGACCCTACATTAACCGTAAACGAAACTGGCACATACCAAGTTGATATTGTATTTACAGGTACTTCATCTGCATGTTTCTACTCTGACGATGTTGTTGTTGAGTTCTTTGAAAATCCAGAAGCAGAAACACAAACAGCTATACTTGCCTGTGATATTGATAACACATCAACAGCTGTTTTTGATATAACAGAAAATGAAGCCAATATTATTGGCACACAAACAGATGTTGTTGTTAGTTATTTTGAAACAGAACAAGATGCATTAGATGGAACAGACCCAATTACATCTGTTACTACCTATAGTGCTACAGCTAATACTATTATATATTTTAGGGTAGAAAACACAACAACTGGATGTTATGCCACTAATACTTTTAACCTAGAACTGGCAACAAAACCTGTATTGGTTCAATCTGAAGATGTTATAGGATGTGATAATGACGAAGACGGTATCTCAGAATTTGATTTAACCATAAACGAAACAGTAATATCAGGAGGACAAACGGATTTAGTATATACTTATTACACAAGTTTAGACGATGCTAACATGAGCAATGATCCAATAGTTAATGTAACAACTTATGAATCCCCTGGAGCTGAAACTATTTATATTAGAGTTGAAAATGCTATGACTGGATGTTTTGAAACTACAACTTTTGATTTAGTGTTTGGTATTACACCAGAAACTACTTTTGACAGTACTATAACTTATGAAGTTTGTCCAAATGCAACGTCAGCAATTACTATAACAGCAGAAGCTGTTAATTATACAGCCTCAGAAGTAAGTATAGTTTGGTATAATGAAGGTGCTATAATACCAGGAGCTAATAATTTAGCACTAAACACTGTATTAACAGCAGGAGAATATGAAATAGAAGTAACTTTTAACGACACAGGCTGTTCACAATCAGCTTTTGTAGAGGTAACCGAGTTAGAAACTTGTATTATACCTCAAGGTATTTCACCAAATAATGATGGGTATAATGATGCTTTTGATTTAAGTAGTTTTGATGTTCAAAGTTTAGAGATTTTTAATCGTAATGGACGTAAAGTATACTCTAAAACTAATTATACAAACCAATGGGAAGGACAATCTGATAACGGAGATATGCTACCAGTAGGAACATATTACTATGTTATGAAGTACCAAGGTACCAAAACAAAAGCCGCATGGGTATATTTAAACAGATAAACTAACTAGAAAACAAAAAAACAACAGATGAAAAAAATAGTATATATTGTATTCCTAGTGTTTATAGGTGTACAAGCCCAACAAGATCCACAATATACACAGTATATGTATAACATGAATGTGGTAAACCCAGCCTATGCAGGCTCTACAGAAAGTGTATCAATAGGTGCACTTTACAGAAGTCAATGGGTTGGTTTAGAAGGTGCACCAACAACAGGTACTCTAGCTATACATTCTCCAGTAGGAAGCAATGTAGGATTAGGTTTCTCTTTAATTAGTGATGAAGTTGGACCTGTACAAGAAACCAATGCTTATGTAGATTTCTCGTATACAATACCAGTAGGAAACACAACTAAATTGGCTTTTGGATTAAAAGCAGGAGCAACCTTTCATGATATTGGATTAACAGGATTAGAGCTTACAGATCCAGACGATCCATTTTTCTCAGAGAATATAAATGAGACGACACCAAATATTGGAGCAGGATTATATTTTTATAAGCCAAGTAAGTATTACATTTCAGCCTCTATGCCAAACATATTAAGTTCGGTACATTTAGATGCTAATGGTTACAAAATAGGATCAGAAACACAACACTTTTTTGGAGCAGCAGGATACGTATTTGATTTGTCAGAAAACTTTAAGCTAAAACCACATGCTTTAGCTAAAGTTGCTTTTGATGCACCAGTAAGTTTTGATGTCAATTTAAACCTGTTTATGTATGATGTTGTAGAAGTAGGAGCAGGTTACCGTTTAGATGATTCTTTTAGTGGTATGATTAACTTTTTAGTTGCACCAAATTTAAGAATAGGTTATGCTTATGACAGTATCCAATCACAATTAGATGTCGTAACCAATTCTTCACATGAGATTTTTATCAATTTTGATATTAATTTACCAAGAAAAGTATCACGTTCACCACGTTATTTCTAATCCATTAAGTTAACCAAGACAATGAAAAAAATACAACTATTTATATGCGCTATCTTATTAAGCAGCACTTGTGTGTTTGCTCAAAGTGATGCCACCAAAAAAGCTGATAAATTATTTGCTAAATATAAATTTGTAAATGCTATAGAAGCCTATACAAAACTAGTAGAAAAAGGAGAAGGCGACCCTTATATTTACTCTAAATTAGCCGAAGCAAACTACAACATTTACAATACTATTGAGGCAGAAAAATGGTATGCAAAAGCATTAGAAACAGGAGTTTCAAAACCAGAAATGCTTTACAAGTATTCTGAAATGCTAAAAGCAAATGGAAAATATGAAGCTTCTAATTTGCAAATGAACAAATTTGCAACTATGCGACCAGGAGATGATCGTGCAGTAATGTATAAATCTAATCCTGATTATTTAGCAAAAATACTGGATAAAGACAAAAAATTTAATGTTCAAAACTTAGATTTAAACAGTAAAAATGCTGATTTTGGAGGCTCACTTCAAAACGGTAAATTATACATTACCTCTTCAAGAAATGATAGCCGAAAAAAATACGGTTGGAATGAAGAACCATTTTTAGATGTCTATCAATATACAGTAGCTGAAGACGGATCTTTTCAAGGTGAAACATTATTACCTAGCGACATAAACACCAAATACCATGAAGGTATCACAAGCTTTACACCAAATGGTAAATTAATGTTTTTCTCTAGAGAAAGCTTTTTTGAAAACATCTATGAAAAAGACAGTGTTTCTAACACTAAATACAGTGTATTACACTTATTTAAGGCAAAAAAAGAAGCTGATGGGTTCTCTCAAGTAGAAGCATTATCAATAAACAGTCCTAATTATTCTATAAAAAACCCAACCATTAGTGCTGACGGAAGCACCATCTATTTTGCAAGTGATATGGCTGGAGGATTTGGTAAGTTTGATATTTACAAAGCCACTTTAGACAGTAACGGAGAAGTTGGCACACCAGTAAACATGGGACAAAAAATAAATACAGAAGGGCAAGAAATGTTTCCTTTTATAAGTGATAATAATACCTTGTATTTTTCTTCAACTGGACACTTAGGGTTAGGAGGAATGGATGTGTTTTACACAAAAGAAATTGATGGAAAAATTGGCCCTATACGTAATGTAGGTATTCCTGTTAATAGTAATGGAGATGATTTTGCTTTTATAATCAATGAAGTCTCAGGTGAAGGTTTTGTGTCTTCCAATCGTGATGGAGGAAAAGGAAGTGATGACATTTATGCTATTAAAAAAATACAACCGTTATGTGATGTATTAATAGTAGGTACCATTTTAGATGAAAAAACAGGAAAAACATTACCAGGAGCATTAACAAGTTTAGTAGACGCACAGGGTAATATTTTAGCAACAAAACCAGCAAATTCAGAAGGTAAGGTAGAATATATTGTAGAGTGCGAAACAGACACAGAGCTACAAGTCACAATGAAAGGTTATGAAAGTAATAAAGTTGCTATAAAGGGATCAAATGAAGAAGAAATAGAAACAACAGTTAAACTACAACCAATTGAAAAGATTGTAATACCAAAAGTAGAAGTAGTATTAAATCCAATCTATTTTGATTTTGACAAATCAAACATTACAGCACGTGCTGCTTTTGAATTGGATAACTTAGTACAAGTCATGAATAAATATCCTGACATGGTTATTCAAGCTACATCACATACAGATTTTAGAGGTCCAGCTGAGTATAACCAAAACTTATCCGAAAGACGTGCGCAAACCACAAGACAGTACATTATCTCAAAAGGAATTGATGCTGGAAGAATCATGGCTTCTGGTCTAGGAGAAACCAATCCTGCTGTAAACTGTAATCCTTGTAAAGAAGAGGATCACGATTTAAACCGAAGAAGTCAATTTATTATTACTAGTGGTGGACCACAATAATAATTAATAAGCTTAACCAACAAACCAAAAAATAGCCTTGCAATTTGTAAGGCTATTTTTTTAATTTCTAAAATTTGACGTTAACTTCTAATTATATTTACCATTTACTGAAGGGAGCTTGACTTAATTGTGAGTTATAATATTTTACATCACCTGTTACTTCATTAGCTAACCAATCTGGTTTAATAAAATGCTCGTTTTCAGAATTTAATTCTACTTCTGCAACAACCAAACCTTCATTTGAACCTAAAAATTCATCTATTTCAAAAATATGATTACCAACTTTCACTTCATATCTCACTTTATCTATTACTTCTTCTAAACACAATGCTAACAACTGCTTAGCTTCCGCTTTAGCGATTTCTTTTTCCCATTCAAATCGTGACAATCCATTTTTAGAAGACTCACCTTTTATGGTTAAATAGCCCATTTCACCTTTTAATCGTACTCTAACAGTACGTTTTTTATCTGTACTTAAAAATCCCTGTATAATTCTTGTTTGTTTAAAAGCTTCGGCTTTAAAATTATTAGAATTAACTAAAAATTTACGTTCTATTTCAATCATTATTTTATTATGTTAAAAAATATCTTACTCTAAATTCAAATACAAAAAAAAGACAATTAATGCCTAAATTTACAAGATGCAAAACGATTTACCAATAAGAAAAATTATTCATGTGGATATGGATGCATTTTATGCATCTGTTGCACAAATGGATAATCCTGATTTAAAAGGTAAAGCTATTGCTGTTGGTGGTGGTGGACCACGTGGTGTTATTAGTGCTGCTAGCTATGAAGCCAGAAAATTTGGAGTTAAAAGCGCAATGTCTGGTAGGTTGGCTATAAAACTGTGTCCCCATTTAATTTTTGTTAAAACGGATTTTGAACGCTACAAAGCCATATCTAATAAAATTAGAAACATCTTTTATGACTATACAGATTTGGTTGAGCCTTTGTCTTTAGACGAAGCCTATCTTGATGTAACCGAAAACAAAAAAGGTCATCCAAGTGCTTCTATGCTTGCGGAAGAAATAAGAAACAGAATTTTTAATGAAGTGGGTCTTACTGCCTCTGCTGGTATTAGTATAAATAAATTTGTAGCAAAAATTGCAAGTGATTACAATAAGCCTAATGGTCAAAAAGTAGTTAATCCTGAAGAAGTTTTAGGCTTTTTAGAAGCTTTAGATATTAGAAAATTTTACGGTATTGGTAAGGTAACTGCAGAAAAAATGTACCAAAAAGGCATCTACAACGGGATGGATTTAAAGTCTAAATCTATGGAGTTTTTAGAATCTAATTTTGGCAAATCAGGCAAATCCTACTACTACATTGTAAGAGGCATACACAATAGTGAAGTTAAACCTAATAGGATTAGAAAAAGTTTAGCTGCTGAACGAACTTTTAATGAAAACTTATCTTCAGAAATATTTATGCTTGAAAAATTAAAACATATTGCGGACGAAGTCGCTAGACGGTTAAATAAAAGCAATGTCGCAGGAAAAACAATAACATTAAAAATTAAGTATAGCGATTTTACATTGCAAACACGAAGTAAAACGCTCCTATATTTTGTGGCTGATGCATCTATAATTTTAGATACAGCAAAAGATTTACTGTATCAGGATAAAATGAGCAATTCTGTAAGATTATTAGGGATTTCGTTATCTAATTTAAACACAACTAAAAAACCTAAAATCACTGAAAACAAAAAAGCAATTAGCGTACAGTTGCGTTTTGGCTTTTAAGCAACTTCTAAAATACGCTCTAGAGGAATAATGGTTGAAGTTTTTAAAATCACATACTCATCTGTGACTCCCCAAATAGTAGTATTAACACGTTTAACGCCTTCACTATCTGCAAATAAAATTCTTACTTTTTGATGCTCTAAATTACCTAAAACCATAGCCCTTTTTAAAGTTAAGCAACGTTCAGCTTTCTCTTTTTTGGAGACTAATAGTTCTTCTTTTGGAAAGGTTAAATATTTAATTTGTTCTTTTTCAATTGTTGGGATATTGACATTTTTCATGATGACTGTTTTAGTTTAGTACTTTAAATTAATAAATCCACACTAAACAACCCAATTAAAATGCAATATTCTCATTATTTTAACATTACTTGTAAGTAATTTAAAACAAAAAAAAGATCAACTATAATTTATAGCTGATCTTTTTTATTTTGTTGAATTTATAATTTAAAAATTACAGCTTTCAATTTCTGTAACTCTTAAAGTGTTTACCATACCTTTTTCTTGAATTGGCATTGCTGCTAAACTAATAAGCATGTCTCCTACTTCTAAAAATCCTTTTTTACATGCAATTGCATTTACATCCTCTATGGTTTCATCTGTACTAACAAACTTATCGTAATAAAAAGCTGTAACTCCCCAAAGTAAACTTAATTGCGTTAATATGCGCTTATTTGATGTAAATACAAGTATATGTGTACTTGGTCTCCAGGCAGAAATTTGAAAAGCGGTATAACCACTATTAGTTAACGTAGAAATTGCTTTCGCATTAATATCATTAGCCATATGTGCTGCGTGATAACAGATAGATTTTGTTATGTAACGCTTAGTACGAATATGAGGAGGAGATTGTGGCACTTGTATTAAATCAGAATCTTCTACACTTTTTATTATGTTAGACATCTGACGGATAACTTGTACAGGGTATTGCCCTACACTAGTCTCTCCTGACAACATTACTGCATCTGCACCATCCATAACACTATTAGCAACATCATTAACTTCTGCTCTAGTTGGTGTTAAACTAGTAATCATAGTTTCCATCATTTGGGTTGCAATAATTACTGGTATTCTAGCACGTTTTGCACGTAATACTAATTGCTTTTGTACTAATGGTACTTCTTCAGCAGGAATTTCTACTCCTAAATCTCCACGAGCTACCATTAATCCATCACAATAAGCCACAATTTTATCAATATTTTCTACTGCTTCTGGCTTTTCAATTTTTGCTATAATCGGAATTTTATGATCGCTATGTTTTTTTATCAGTTCTTCTAATTGCATTAAATCTTCAGCATGACGCACAAAAGATAATGCCATCCAATCTACACCAATTTTACAAGCAAATATTGCATCGTCAACATCTTTTTCCGTTAAAGCAGGTTGAGAAATATTTGTATTAGGAAGATTTACCCCTTTTTTAGACTTTAATGGTCCACCTTGAATAACCTTAGCTTTTACTTCAGATTTTTTATCTGTAGATACAACTTCAAAAATTAATTTTCCATCATCTAACAGTATACGTTCACCAGGTTTAGCATCTTGAGGAAAACTATCGTAAGTCATGTAAACGCGTTCTTTAGTTCCTTCAAAACGTTCTCCAGTAGCAAAAATAATTTCGTCTCCTGGATTTACAATAACTTCACCTTTCATAACACCAACACGTAGCTTAGGACCTTGAAGGTCTCCTAATATTGATGCATTGTAACCAAACTCTTCGTTTAGTTCTCTTATCATTTTTACACGTTCTTCAACGTCTTTATAATCTGCGTGAGAAAAGTTGATTCTAAATACATTAGCACCTTCGTCTAACATACCTTTTAAAACCTCTTTACTACTTGTTGCTGGTCCTAGAGTTGCAACGATTTTAGTCTTTTTTCTGTGTGGCATTAGTTAAATATTAAATTGTCTTTAGATTTTAAAGTATCAGCATCTATACTGTAAGCTGTCACTACTTGCGGAATCTTAAGAAGATTATTTAAAATAATTTTTTCTTTATTATTAAATTCTGTTTCTATTTTAAGAAGAAAGTTTACCTTTTTAAATTCTGGTAATAAATAGTGATTTGTACTACCTAAATGATCTTCTCCAAATAACGAATTGGATTGTTCAACAGAATTGCTGTTTTGTATTTTACAGTTATTTGCAACTAAATGATAAGTGGTTAATTGTTTATCATCAAACCATTCAAAGATTGCATAATTAGTATTTAAGCTAGGATTGGTAACATCCCGTTTTTGTCTTTTAAGCTTAATGTCTAATGATTTATTAATTAAATAAGCCAATCTGTAATCTTCTATTACGCAATGAATACCAATTAAAGCGTAATGCTCTTCTTCTAAAAATTCGTCTAAAGAAAGTTTTCGAACAGCCATTTTAATTATTAAATTAAATGTAAATATAGTACTAAAAGAATGAATTATTATGAATTTTACCTAAACTTAACAACAATTTATTACGAAAACGTTTGAGTAAACCGCTTTATTTTATCAGTTATGTAATTTAAGAGACTTAAATGAAACCGCCTTTTGATATTTGAGATTGAAGTGCAAAAAAAGCGCGTTTGGATGCTTTCTCTTCTGCTTTCTTTTTAGAAGTCGCTCTAGCTTTAGCCACAACTTTTTTATCTATAGATAATTTTACAGAAAAATGCTTAACGTCATCATTACCTGTATCTTCATATACGTTGTAATCAAAAACCTTTTTTTCTTTTTGACACCACTCAATAAGAAGACTTTTGTAGCTTATGACTTTACCTTCTAATTTCTCTATATCAACATAAGGATCAATCACACGTTTCTGAATAAACTTTTCACAGTTTACATAACCTTTATCCAAATAAATAGCACCAATTAAAGCTTCAAATAAATTACCATGAATATTGTCACCAAATTGACCTTTTGGTATTTTACTTTTAACAATATCAATAAGCTTTAAATCTTTACCAAGCTCGTTTAAATGCTCACGACTAACAACTTTAGATCTCATTTTGGTTAAATAACCTTCGTCACCTCCAGGAACTTCTGTGTATAAATGGTGTGCAATGACAGCACTTAGCATAGCGTCACCTAAAAACTCTAATCTTTCGTAATTTATAATGTGACCCTTTTCATCCTTTATATTCATCGATCGATGGGTAAAGGCAGTCTTATAATAGTTTAAAGTTTTGGGTTTAAATTTTAAAATTTCTGAAATAGCCACAAAAAATTCACCCTTATCATTTTTTGATTGGGATTTAAATATGTTGCGAATGCCTTTCATTCAGTAAAACTAGTCTAATTTTTTAAATAACACACAAGCATTATGTCCTCCAAAACCAAAAGTATTGCTCATTGCAACTTTGATGTCTCTTTTTTGAGGCTTGTTAAGTGTTAAATTTAAATCTTGGTCTATATTCTCGTCAACTGTAGTATGATTAATTGTTGGTGGCACGATACCGTTTTCCATTGCAAGAATAGCTGCAATAGACTCGATAGCTCCTGCTGCACCTAACAAGTGACCAGTCATAGACTTTGTAGAGTTTATGTTAATTGTTTTAGCATGATCACCAAAAACTTCTTTAATAGCTTTCAACTCGGCAACATCACCTAAAGGTGTAGACGTACCATGAGTATTAATATGATCAACATCTTCTGGTTTTAAACCAGCATTTTCTAAGCAGTTTTTCATAACTGCTATAACACCTATTCCGTCTGGATGTGGTGCAGTCATATGGTGAGCATCAGAAGACATTCCACCTCCTAAAACTTCAGCATATATTTTTGCTCCTCTTGCTTTTGCATGCTCATATTCTTCAAGAATAATTGCTCCTGCTCCTTCACCTAAAACAAATCCATCACGTGTAGCATCAAAAGGTCTTGATGCAGTTTCTGGACTTTCATTTCTAGTTGATAAAGCGTGCATAGCATTAAATCCTCCCATTCCTGCAATAGTTACTGCTGCTTCACTACCTCCAGTCACAATAACATCACAATGTCCTAAACGTATATAGTTTAAAGCATCAATCATTGCGTTAGCCGAAGAAGCACATGCAGATACAGTAGTATAATTAGGACCCATAAAACCATTTTTAATAGAAATGTTTCCTGGAGCAATATCTGCTATCATCTTTGGGATGAAAAAAGGATTAAATCTAGGAGTACCATCACCAGCAGCAAAATTTAAAACTTCATTTTGAAAAGTTTCTAAACCACCAATTCCAGCTCCCCAAATAACGCCAACTCTAAGTTTGTTAACGGTATCCAAATCAAGGTTTGAGTCCGCAATAGCCTCATCTGATGCGACCATTGCGTACTGTGTAAACCTATCCATTTTTCGGGCTTCTTTTCTATCTAGAAAATCTGTAGCCACGAAGTTTTTTAACTCGCAAGCAAATTTTGTTTTGAATTTTTCAGAATCAAAATATGTTATAGGTGCAGCACCACTTTTACCACTAATAAGACCAGACCAATACTCGTCCTTAGTGTTTCCAATTGGCGTTAACGCTCCTAACCCTGTAACTACTACTCGCTTAAGTTCCATAAATATTGTGCTTATTTTGCAGCTTCAATATAAGATACAGCTTGACCTACTGTCGCAATGTTTTCTGCTTGGTCATCTGGAATCTGGATATCGAATTCTTTTTCAAATTCCATGATTAATTCTACAGTGTCTAATGAATCTGCTCCTAAGTCGTTTGTGAAGCTAGCTTCAGTTACAACTTCGTTTTCATCAACACCTAATTTGTCTACGATGATCGCTTTTACTCTTGATGCAATGTCTGACATAATTTTAATTTTTTAGTTTTAATTAAGTGGCAAAAATAAAAAACTTTAATTTAAAACACACGTTTACTTAAAAAATGTGCTACTAATTTAAATATTTAAATTGAAGAATTTCTGTTTTAGCCCGTAATTGTTAATAATTATTGCTTTTTTTGTTTGAAGATTTTAACATTGAAACTAGAAAATGAAACGTGTAGTAATTTTTGCGTCCGGAAGCGGAAGTAATGCTGAAAATTTAATAAGGTTTTTCCAAAATAGAGACAATGCGTCTGTTATTCAGGTATTAACTAACAATCCTCATGCCAAAGTATTAGACAGGTGTAAAAAACTAAAAGTTAGCGCATTATCGTTTAATAAAACAGCCTTTACAGCAACAGATGATGTTTTAAACCTTCTAAAATCTACCCAACCTGATTTAATTGTATTAGCTGGTTTTTTATGGAAGTTTCCAGAAAACATATTAAAATACTTTCCAAACAAAGTAATAAATGTACATCCAGCTTTATTGCCAAAATTTGGAGGAAAAGGCATGTATGGTATGCACGTACACGATGCTGTTGTTAAAAATAAAGAAACCGAAACTGGAATAACTATTCATTATGTTAATGAACATTATGACGAAGGTGCTATTATTTTTCAAGCAAAATGTAAGGTTTTAGCATCAGATACAGCTCAAGATGTGGCTGAAAAGATTCATGAATTGGAGATGAAACATTTTCCTGAGGTAGTTAACCAACTATTAAACAAATAAGATTTCCGCTTAAGCGGAAATACTACAATGGGTAAAAAAAAGAAAAAATACTATACGGTTTGGCAAGGACACCATAAAGGTGTTTTTGAAACCTGGAACGATTGTAAAGCTCAAATTAAAGATTATCCAGGTGCTCAATATAAGTCCTTCGCTACATTTGCTGCTGCTAAAGAGGCTTTAAAAGGAAACTACTTTGACTACATTGGAAAAAAAGAAAGCTTTAAAAGCCAACTTAGTGCTGAGCAACTAAAAAAAATAGGACAACCCAACTATAACTCCATTGCTGTAGATGCAGCATCATCAGGAAACCCTGGAATCATGGAATATCGTGGTGTAGACACAAAATCTAAAAAACAATTATTTATACAAGGTCCTTTTGCTGAAGGCACCAATAATATTGGAGAATTTTTAGCTCTTGTACATGGTTTAAGTTTTTTAAAAAAACATGATAGTGACCGTATTATATATACTGACTCTAGAACTGCTATGAGTTGGGTACGCAAAAAAACATGCAATAGTAAACTACAACGTAATGCCAAAAACAAACCTGTGTACGATTTGGTAGATCGTGCTGTTAAATGGCTAAAAGCAAACGACTACAAAACAACCATTGTTAAATGGGAGACAAAAGCTTGGGGAGAAATCCCTGCAGATTTTGGACGAAAATAAGATGTTACGCTATACCAAAATACTCCATAAAAAGCGTATATTTGCGCCTTAATTTAAAACGCTTTTATGAGCAAATTAGTAATTGTAGGTACAGTAGCTTTTGATGCTATTGAAACACCTTTTGGAAAAACAGACAAAATTCTTGGTGGAGCAGCAACCTATATTGGGTTATCTGCAGCAAACTTTAATGTAGATCAAGCAGCAGTATCTGTTGTTGGTGGAGATTTTCCTCAGGAATATTTAGATCTTTTAAAAGATAGAAATGTAGATATTGAAGGTATCGAGATTGTAAAAGATGGTAAAACTTTCTTTTGGAGTGGTAAATACCATAACGACATGAACTCTCGTGATACGCTAGCTACAGAACTTAATGTTTTAGAACATTTTAATCCTGTCGTGCCAGAAAATTATCGCGATGCAGAGATTGTAATGCTAGGTAACTTACATCCTTTGGTACAACAAGGTGTATTGGACCAAATGACTAAAAAGCCAAAATTAGCTATTTTAGATACTATGAATTTTTGGATGGATATCGCGTTAGACGACCTATTATCTGTTATCAAAAATGTAGATGTTATTACCATTAATGATGAAGAAGCAAGACAATTAACAGGAGAATATAGTTTAGTTGTTGCTGCTAGAAAAATTCATGAAATGGGACCAAAATACGTGGTTATTAAAAAAGGAGAACATGGTGCTTTATTATTTCATGATGACCATATGTTTTATGCTCCTGCTTTACCGTTAGAAGAAGTTTTTGACCCTACTGGTGCTGGAGATACTTTTGCTGGTGGATTTGCTGGCTATTTAGCAAGTACTGGAGATATTAGTTTTGAAAACATGAAAAATGCAGTAATCTACGGATCTACATTAGCATCCTTTTGTGTAGAGAAATTTGGAACAGAACGCATGGTTAATTTGACAAAAGAAGAAGTCAATAACCGCTTGCAAGAATTTAAGAAACTAACACAGTTTGATATAAAATTATAAGTCACTAACGCGCTCAAAATTTGAGCGCGTTTTTTAGTTTATTATTTAAAATAACACAACTCACAACACAACAACAATGAGTGATGCTTTAAAACACGAGTGCGGAATTGCACTAATTAGATTACTTAAACCTTTACAATTTTATAAAGAAAAATATGGTAGTGCATTTTATGGAGTCAATAAAATGTATTTAATGATGGAAAAGCAGCACAATCGTGGTCAAGATGGTGCAGGTTTTGCTAGTATTAAAATGGATACCAAACCAGGAGAACGTTATATAAGTCGCGTAAGATCCATACAGCAACAACCAATACAAGATATTTTTGCTCAAATTAACGAGCGTATTAATAAAGAACTAGCAGAGCATCCAGAATATCAAGACAGTGTTGACTTACAAAAAAAACACATACCATACATAGGTGAGTTATTATTAGGTCACGTACGCTACGGTACATTTGGTAAAAATAGCGTAGAGAGTGTTCATCCATTTTTAAGACAAAATAACTGGATGCATCGTAACCTTATTATGGCTGGTAACTTTAATATGACCAATGTTAAAGAGCTTTTCCAAAACTTAGTAGATCTTGGACAACATCCAAAAGAATATACCGACACCATTACCATAATGGAAAAAATCGGTCACTTTTTAGACGATGCTGTTAGTAAAATTTACAAAGAGCTTAAAAAAGAAGGTTACGGTAAACACGAGTGCTCACCATTAATTGCAGAACGTCTAAAAATTGCAAAAATATTAAGACGTGCTGCAAAAAATTGGGATGGCGGATACGCTATGGCTGGTTTAATTGGTCATGGAGATGCTTTTGTATTACGTGATCCTGCAGGAATCCGTCCAGCATACTACTATAAAGATGACGAAATAGTTGTTGTAGCTTCTGAGCGTCCTGTTATACAGACTGTATTTAATGTAGAATTTAAAGACGTAAAAGAATTAGAACCTGGTAATGCTATAATTGTAAAAAAATCAGGACAAACGTCTATCAAACAAATTCTAGAACCTTTAGAAAGAAAATCTTGTAGTTTTGAACGTATTTACTTTTCTAGAGGAAGTGATGCCGAAATATATCAAGAACGCAAAATGCTTGGTCGTTTATTAATGCCTAAAGTATTAAAGTCTATAAACAATGATACTGAAAACTCGGTGTTTTCATACATTCCTAACACAGCTGAAACTTCATTTTACGGAATGATTGAAACTGTTGAAGAACATTTAAACCAGAAAAAAACTCAAGCCATTTTAGATGGTAATGGTAAATTATCTGCAGAGCGTGTTACCTCTATCTTAAAAGAGCGTCCAAGAATTGAAAAAATAGCTATTAAAGATGTCAAGCTAAGAACTTTTATAACAGAAGATAGTAGTCGTGATGACTTAGTTGCACACGTTTATGATGTAACTTATGGTGTTATCAAACCTACGGATAATCTTGTTATAATTGATGATAGTATTGTACGTGGTACTACTTTAAAGAAAAGTATTATTAAAATGGTAGACAGGTTACATCCTAAAAAGATTGTAATTGTATCTTCTGCACCACAAATACGTTTTCCTGATTGCTATGGTATTGACATGGCTAACCTAGAAACATTAGTAGCTTTTAATGCTGCATTAGCTTTACTTAAAGAAAACAATAAATATGATTTAGTAGAAGACGTTTACAAAAAGTGTAAAGCACAAGAAAACTTAGAAGACAAAGATGTTAAAAACTTTGTAAACGAAATATACGATCAATTTACAACAGAACAGATTTCGGCAAAAATATCTGAATTACTAACAGACCAATCTGTAAATGCTGAAGTAGACATTATTTTTCAACCAGTAGAAAATTTACATAAAGCCTGTCCTGACCATTCTGGAGACTGGTATTTTACAGGTAATTATCCAACTGCTGGAGGTAACAGAGTCGTTAACAGAGCTTTTATTAATTTTTATGAAGGTAACAAAGAACGTGCTTATTAATAAGTAATTATATAGGGTTTAACACATGAAATCCTTTAAGCGAATATATTTACGTTTCAACCATAATTTGCGACTATTCAATAATATTGTGATTATATTTGAGGATACCATAACATAAGTAGGTTAAGTTCATGGTAGATTTGGGGCAAAAAAGGTGAACAATGTTCACCTTTTTTATTTGTCTAAATTTTAAATAAAAACATAAAAAAAGCAGGTTCTAAGAT